>NZ_ARPN01000075.1:0-37284 GCF_054966645.1 Pseudoalteromonas sp. SANK 73390 | reverse complement strand
CATTGCACCTTGCGCAAATGGAATGTAAGCGCTGCGCGCTTTGTCATTAGACATTTGCACTATAATACCAATCCGCATAAAAATTAAATCAACTTTATCCATTCTCGACTACACATCTTCGTCACTCGATCCGGTATTGAAATAAAGTGATCCCATGCCTTTGAAACTTCATCTACAATTTCTTCATACCCCGAAAACACTCTATTGGATAAACAATGTTGTCGTATCCAGCTCCATACTTGTTCTATTGGATTTAGCTCTGGTGAATAAGGAGGAAGCTTTATTAGCGTGAGGTTGTTAAATTCTGCCGCAGTATCATATGTGTGCCAGCCTGCACCATCGGTTATCACAACAGCGTGCCTTCCAACTGGCGTAGCTTGTGATATCTGACTCATCGCTTCTTTGTTTACGAATGGACTTACTAACGCTTCTGTTTGACCTGTGGCAGGGCAAACTGCACCAAATAAATACCCATACTCAAACTGCTGTTGTTTTATAACCCGTGGTCGAGTGCCTGTTTCAGTCCAAATGCGCGTAGTTGGATTTTGCTGACCAAACCGTGCTTCATCCTGAAACCATACGTCGATACGTTCAAGAGGAAGGTGTCCCGGTGTGTGAAGGATCGTTTCCAGTTGGAAGTTTTTTAAAAGCTTCTTGGCTTTGTAATGATTGTTTTGGGTGTTTCGAGCGATTTGTGAGCCAACTAAAGCCAAGCTGCTTTAGTATTTTATAGACATGATTTAAGTGATAATGAACACCAAATTCAGTCGAACAATGTCTTCGCCGGTAAGACGCCCGCCTTGACGTTCTATGCTCGTGCGCAGAGCTGTTTGTAATGGGGGAGAGTCTATATATGGCATTAGGCAACACCTAGCTACCATATCAGCTATTTTGTACAGTGTAACGGATATGTCTGCATATTAAGTCTTCATTATTGAAGTTATTGATAGCTGTAAATAATGAATCACCCTTGGGGCATAAGAATTTAATTCTTATTATGATAGATTTAAGTGGCTTACTTTTAATCATGACTCAGTGCTGTTTTTTGCAATAGATTTATAGGGGATGATCACTAAAGTGAAGCAACTTAGTTTACTTTTTAGCTTGTTTTTGGCTTAAATTGATAATTAAGTGAATGTTATAGATCTAAAAGTTGCAATGCTACTACTATTTAATTTATTCTAAATATGAATATATTCATAAATTTTCAAGTGTATTCCGTGTAATTGTTGAGTTCCTTATATCTTGCAAACTGTGTACCCAAGTACTAACTTTATTAATAATGCTTATCCAAAAAATGCTCTAACTAGGTAGCATAGTTAATTGTTTGGGGTTCTCGGTTTTGTTGAGATCTCTTATGTAAAGGAGTAGATTAAATGAGTTACGAAAAAATGAATGATAAGCAAATTCCAGTTCACTTATTGAAACATATATTTGGTGGTGGTGGTGGAAGTGGGGATGGGATCGAGCCTCCTAAAAATAAGCAATGCGGTGCTGTACTTGGCTGACTTTGGTAACTAGTAACAATAGAAAAGGGAGCTTTTGAGATGAGTACTATTTTAATTAATATTGGGTGGACCTTGATCGCTATAAAGGTCTGCTTACTACTTATTTTGTTTGTATTTACAAAGGATACTGTCAAGTCACTGTTTGTGGCTAAGCCGATAAATGATAAACATGTCCAATTTGAACACTCTTTATTTATGTATGTATTTACATCTGTAGTGTTTCAGCTTGTTGGACGTTTTATATCTGATGAAATAGTAGCTGCAGAACTAGGTGTTCAAGCAAAACGGCAAATTTATTATATCTTTTTCTGTATTCATGAAGGGTTGTTTATGGTTGCTGTTATCCAATGGCATAACTATAAGCGTTGTGAATTTGCAAGAATTACAACATATGGCTTTTATATTTGTGCTATGACTGTTGTGCTGAACTTGTGCCGATACGTAGATCGGGTTGTGTTTGACACAGATATACTTAGAGGTGTTTATGGTCAGGTGGTAGCGCTAACGAACATATTTTTATGTGTACTAATGGCTTATTACCCTTTTTACCGTTTAACATTGCTTTTTACTAAGAAATCTAGCGGCAATAATAAAGTACATGATTAGCTAATATAAAAAGTTTGATATAGGGTATTTACAAGATCAGATAGCCTCTCATTACGTTTTTAGTGTAAAAAATGAGCGGGGTTCACCGAAGTGAACCAGCTCATTGGGCTAGTAACTTAATTGGAATTGTTTTCTATCTAGGAAGCGTTACCTGCGTTTTGTACTTCAACCTCTTGTCCGGTTGTAAGTCGCTCCGCTCCTCTAACAGCAATAGTATCGCCTTCGGCTAATGAACCTTCACTGATTGCGGTTACAATCACATATTCCCCTTGTCCTTTACCGACTTCTACTGGAATTTTTTCAGCTTTATTATTTTTGTTTATTCTTACTATATGCACGCCTTGCTTACGTAAGATTAAGGCATCTCTGTTGACTAATAACTGTGGTTCAGAGCTATTTAATGGTACTTTTACATCTACCAGTTGGCCTGCTGCCCATTTAGTTTGTCTCTCTGTTGGCAAAGTCGCGCGTACTTCGAAAGATTGAGAGCGGGGATCTGTTGTAGGTATAACTGCAGTGATTGTCGTATCCGTCTTAGTCAAGACATCTAAATCTCCAGTATGAATAGCAAGTATCATTCCTTTTTTTACATAGTTTAGGTACTTAACAGGTACATATAGTCTGGCTTCAAGGTTGTTTATATCAATTAGGCTTAGTAGCTCATCAGCTCGATTAACGTCTCTGCCAGATTTGCGATATCGCTCACTAATAACGCCTGCAAATGGTGCTTTCAGGGTAGCCCTATTGATCTTATCTGCAATGACACTTATCTCAATTTTAGCAAGCTCTATATCTGATGCAGCAAGATCATGCTGTTGTTGAACACGGTCTACTTGGCTTGCAGCTGCGCTACTTGTTTTAGCAAGTTGAGTTAAGCGCCTTAGCTCTTGCTTTTGAAATTGTAAGTTAATCTGAGCTCTATTTAGCATTTCTTTTTGTCTAGCATATTCAAGTTCTAGAGGGAGTGTATCTATTCGTGCTAGTACGTCGCCCTTTTGCACATTAGAGCCAGGTTCTGCAACAAATGTAAGTAACCCACCAACACCTGCTGTAAGTTTAACGTCTTGTTTCCCATAGAGTGTTCCATGGATAGTTAAAGAACTTGTAAGAGGGGCTTTTGATATAGCCTCTACTTCTACAGGTGACTTCGCGTTAGCTGTTGCGCTTAAAGCCGTGCCGACACAGAATATTATTGCTCCAAGGCTTAGTTTATAAAAGTGATGCTGTGTTTTAAATGACATGATGAACTCTCTATTGATTGGCGACCAAGTTGAGCGGAGATTGCTTTAAGTCTATTTTGTTGTTTACTTTAGGTGGTGTTTTTCGCCCCAGCTGTAATAAGCTTGGCATGAGTACAAGAGTGAAAATTGCACTTACAGTCATACCGCCAACAATTACTGTTGCGAGCCCTCTGTATATTTCAGAGCCAACTCCCGGCATTAGCATAAGAGGTAGCATGCCAAATAGGCTGGTTAAAGTACTCAAATAAACAGGGCGCGCTCTTATAAGTACGGCTTGATTGACAGCGAGCTCTCTGGTAAGCCCTTGGCGTTCTGAAGTTCTTGTTTGGTCAACAAGCAGTATTGCATTATTTACAACCAGACCTAACAAAATAATAAAACCGATCATCGTTAATAAGTCTAACGATTGGAAAGTAAAGAGGTTTAATATATATAAAGCGAGCACACCTCCGGCTAATGCAAGTGGCATTACTAGGAGCACTAACAAGCTATCTTTAGCGGATTTAAATAAAGCGGTCATAAGTAAGAATAAAATAAACAATGCAAGTGCAAAGTTCGTAGTCATTTCTTCGATTGCAGAGTCCATTTTTTGTGCGTTGCCAGCTAAAATAGCACTGGTGTTGGCTGGTAGAGATGCTCTTACTTTTGGCATTACTTGAGTCATGAGTAAGGTTTGTGCTTCTTGTAAGCTCATACTTTCAGGTGGCGTCACAACCACTGATACGGTACGTTTACCGTTAACACGGCGTAACTGTGTTGGACCAACCGTACGCTCAACCGTTGCTAGCTCTCCTAATGTTTGTATACCTGCACTTGGCGTTACTACGGGGAGCGCTTTTAACTGTTCAGGCGTATTCCAAGGGGTCGAACGTAATATAACATTCATTCGTTCATTGCCATTGAAGTATTCGTTGACAAAAAGTCCGCCAGTAAATGCTTGTACTGCTTGAGCAACATCATTGCGCGTAAGCCCAGCTTGCGTAATACGTCTATCATCTGGGTTTAAACGCAACTCTGGCTCTGCCATGTCAAGTCGTGGTTGAGGTTGAGCGGTGGCTTCAGGAAGAGTAGCTTTAACTTCTGCCAAAGCAAGCTTTGCTCCAGCGATTAAGTCATCCATATCAGGGCCTGTTAGGTCAATATTAATAGCTCGCCCATCTCCACCATTAGATACTTGGATCATTGAGCCTCTAAATAAAAATACTTGTGTATCAGGTAAGTCATGAAAGATTTCTTCACGAGCTACTTTCATAAGCTCTTCGACTCTTTGTGGATCATCCGAGTAGATGAAGCCGCCTGCGTTGGCACCGAAAACATAAAAGTTAAAATCTTTTACCTTTGGCATTTTTTCACCTTGGTAATATGGCATAACTCTTTGTTTTACACGTTTAGCTATTTCTTCCTCCATAAAGCTAATATTGCCACCTGGAGGTGTATTTAAGCTATAAAAGAAACCGTCTGTTGGTGCTCTTGGCATAAAGTCAGTTTTAGGCAACAGAGTTAATGTGATCATGATTGAACTACCGAGTAATGCTGTAACCCAAGCAATTTGCTTCTTGCGGCTATTAGTGAGTGTCATAATAAAGCTCGTGAGCTTTATCCAGTAGCTTTGGTAAGGGTCTATAGTCTGCTGCTTCTCTGGTAAGTATTTATTAGCAATGGGGATTATGGTCAGAGCACATACTAGTGATGCGATCACAGCGATTGAAAGCGTAAGTGCTAAGTCTGAAAATAATTGTCCTTCGATGCCTGCCATAAACATAATAGGTAGGAAAATTGCGACGCTTGTAGCTGTGGAGGCAAATAAAGCCCCAGCAACTTGCGTAGCACCTTTAAGTGCGGCTTTGGAATTTTCCAATCCATCACTTTTTAGTCGAGCAATATTTTCTTGTACTATAATAGCTGCATCTAACACCAAGCCGACGGCGAATGCTAATCCAGCCAGAGATACAACATTTAGACTTCTATCAAACAAGTTGAGAGCAAAAAATGCAACCATTAAAGATATAGGAATGGTTGCTGCAATGACTAAAGTTGCTCTCATCCCTCGAAAGAAAAGCCATAAAATACCGCAGGCCATCAAGACTCCTAAACCGAGGTTACTTTTAACAAGTTGTAATGCATTGCGAATATGCACTGATGCATCGTAGCTAAGTTCAATAGCAAGCCCTGTATCTTTTAAAATACCGTTGTTAAGTTCTTTAATCGCTTGGTTTATACCATCTAAAACGGCGACAGTGTTTGAATCATTACTACGTGAAATTGTAATGTAATAAGCTGGTTTTCCATTTCTTAGCGTCATTGCTCGACGGTCTGTGACTGTATCCGCAACGGTGGCTATATCACCCAAATAAATAGGTCGTTCGCCCGAATAACCTACCCGCATTTGAGTTAAGCTGCTCACATCATATTTACCTGTAAAGCGCACTGTATATTGACGTCTTCCAACATCGGCAATACCACCAGAAACATCATTGGATGAAGAGATAGTGCGACGAATTTGACCAAGGCTAATACCATAAGATGCCGCTTTATGCGGGTCAAAAGTAACGCGTAGCTCCCTTTGCCGTTGACTGTTTAAGTTAACTCGAGAAACACCAGGAATGCGTGCTAAGCGAGGTTCAATAAAGTCTTCAATTTGTTTTTGATAAACAGCCATATCAAAGTTATCTTCTTCATAACTCAGTGGCATAACAAGTAGGCTTGCTGCTGTTGGCCCCCCTGAACCTGGACCGCCTCCACCCCCTGCTACCACAATCGGATCTGTCGCATCAAGTGGTAGTGGAGGGGCTTGGTTGAGGCTAGTAAGTACATCAAGCATCGCTTGTTGCATGTCTGAGCCAACAGCAAAGGTGAGCGTGATAGAGCCTCCACCTTGATTTATTTGAGTATTAACTTCTAGAGCACCGGGTGTGTTTTTAACTGCATTCTCTAAAGGCTCAATGATCATTGACTCAATTTCTTCTGGTGCGGCTTGACGCCACCCTGAAAATATTGAGATCTGTGGCTGTTCAATATCTGGAGTTAATTGGATAGGTAATTTAAATATGCTGATGACACCAAATAGTATGATCAGAACTAATAAAACTAATACACTCGCAGGGTTCTTGAGCGAACTTCGTGTTAAATTCATGACAACTTCCGAATTTTATCTCAACACACTCAGTATCAAGTAAAACGAAATGATACGCTAGGCCAAATTTTTATACCATATTGGAAGATAGCGACAAATAGCCTTATTTTTCCGGCAAGTTACGGCTCAGTAATAATTTGTAACGAATTTGAATAATTTGACATAAATTTTGATACATATTTTACAGCTTTTTGCATCTTTACTAGTTTGCCATACTGTGATTATTTAGTGGCAGTGTTAAATATGCAGTTAAATAAGAGTTCAACTGCATGTTAAGGTTTAGATATCAGTAGCTTCAAACATCGGGTAGCCAGGCGGTTTAAATCGGTTGACGTTATTTAAAAAACGGCTGTCTTTTACTGGTAGAGTGGCTGAACCATAATTATATTGATTGAGCTTATCGCGCAGCGCTTGGTTATTTAATCCATCACCAGACATTTCATACCAGCTGATTATATTTGGTGTTACGAAGCGGTGATAGTCGTTCTCGGCGACTTCTTGATATTTTGCAAATCTAAGCGCGTGAGTTAGTATTCCATCCTTGTGATAAACAATCTTGAGGTGGCCATTTTCAAAAGGTAATTCACGGGCGGGCTTTGTATACAAATCGCCATGGGCACTGAAGCTACCGTGAGTAACAATGCCATCAATCGTCCAAATAGCTGCGTATTCCCAGTCATGGCGATGCCCCCCTCCAAAATATGGAAATATTTGATCTTTTTTAAAGTACAGGGCGTAAAAATGTGCACAATACTGACCATCTTCAGTGTCTTTGCAGGCATATCTATGAACCGTATTTGAAGTATTTAAAAATTGGCTATCTCTGCAGTTTCCACCTAATGACCCTGATGTTTTTAGCCCTGAGTTTTGCTGTCCCGCCCTGCTAATCCCTGCACTAGGTAAACAGCCATCGCCGTCAAAATCAAATATGGGCTCAGTGCCATTAATGATATAGCTAGGTGGGAGCGCGCGCTCTAGCGCGACAAAATCATTGGCCAACACATTGCTGCTAGTACACAGCATAAATAGAGATGTAAATGTAGCGTATGAACTTGAATAGTTTTTGTTTGTCATAATGGTAAATCTTAAAATAGAAAGGTAATTAAACTGAACTACCAATATGACATGAACGTGAATTAAATGTTAAAATTTTCTTTTGATTTGTTTGTGAAATCTTGTTCTACAATTTTTAATGCGGCAAGTACTTCCTCAGCAGGTAAATCGCTTTGCTCTAATAACATTATAAGGTCAACAGCTAGTTTAACATGCTTAGGAGCTTGTTCTAATGTTTTGTTCATTGTTGTGAGTTTCTCTTTTTGGCAACTTGAGCCATTGCAAACTCAATCGCGATATCAACTTGCTCTTCCATTTTCATACGCTCAAGCTGCGGTAAATAAAAGGCCATATCTACATCATTGCGAATATAGCGCGCTGGTAATTGGTTGAGTACCGTGCAGCAAAAGTCTGCCATGGTGTCATCATTGTATTTTTTATCTAAGCCATGTTCTAGAATTTTTTCGAGCACGATTTTTTCATAATAATTATGTATGTCGTCATGTAATCTCATAGTGTTTACTCACCGATTTAGATGCATTTAATACTATAACATAATAGCTGGGTTATTGAGCAGAGCAACAAAAATCTGCTTATGTACATCAACGAGTTGGGTTAAGTTGCCGTTTATAACCTCCCATCTGAGCAGGGAAATGTATATCAATATTATTGACAAAAACTAAGCAAACTATTGGCACACTTAAAAACGCCTGATCTATCCTTATTAAATTATTAAAGATATTGGTACCAGCGTTGTAAAAAATAAAGCTATGCTGATGTACTTATTTTATCAACAATAAAAACAGGCAAGCGATGTTCCGTTAGCGATTTTGTTGTTTTTCAACTTGCTGTATTTTAGCTTCGGTTGCTGAGATGGCTTTTCTGCAACGGCCAAGACGGGCATGTAGCGCTAAAATTTGTTGATTTATTGCTGAGGCTTCTTCTTTATTTGCTTTATCAAGCTTAGTACGTCGCAACTCAACCATTTCTAACAGGCGTCTTTCAAACTCATAGTTTTGAGATAGCTCTTGATAAAGCTCATGTGAGCTTTGCATTATTTTTTGCACTGCTTTTTTATAGACTTTATTTTTTTTACTAAAGCGGGCTTTATTTTCTTTTGCCCAAACGGGGGTCGATTTGAGTACTCTTATAATTGCTTCTACCTGTGTTGCTACACGTTGTATGGCAAAACCATATGCGTGACGCTTTTCAATTGGAGGCAGGTGCTTGATCTGTGCCTTGATTTCCTCAACGTAATCGCTGAGTATTAAACTTTTGGTCGCAAATACAGTTCGATCAAAAAGGCTTGGTTGTGCTTGAATATAGCGGTTTTTGTCAAACCATTTTGCGTTATCGAATGATTTCGCTTGCTCTGCAAGGCGTACTATTTGTTGATTGAGTCTATCAAGGGGTGAACTCATGCAAGATACGCTTCTATAATGAGCTTGCCAGCTAAAATAATAACAATGGTATTGAATAATGGTTTGATTAGTTTACTACCAAATTTAATTGCAGAATGAGCACCTAGCCATGCTCCAAACATCAAGAATACACCCATAGAGAAACCAAGTAAAAAGTTGACATGGCCTAGTGCAACAAAGGTAATTAGAGAAATAAAATTTGATACAAAATTCATTGAACGTGCAAGGCCACAATTGATTAATAGGCTCATTTTATAAAGCATACTGTTTGATGCAGTCCAAAAAGTCCCAGCGCCAGGACCTGCCATACCGTCGAAAAAGCCAAGCGTTAAACCTTGTATCCATTGTTTGACTCGTAGGGCTTTATTGACCAGTGGTAAGGTATGCTCCTCTGTTGTACTGAGCTTACCAAACAGGCTATAACACGCCACAAATATAATAATGACTGGAAGTAGTTTGTTTAAAAGGTCCACACTTAAATGGTCGACTAATAACGTGCCTAAAATTGCTCCAAGTGCTGTGGCAAATATGGATGCAGCCCAAAATCGGGGATTGAATAATTGCTTTCTATAATAGGTAATACTTGCTGTGATAGAGCCAAAGCTAGCTGCAAGTTTATTTGTGCCTAATGTTACATGAGGTGGCAATCCAGCCGTTAATAAAGCGGGAACTGTTAACATTCCACCGCCTCCAGCAACGGCATCAATAAAGCCAGCAGCAAGAGCTACTAGGCATAGTAACCCCCATGTCATTGGATCGAGCGCAAGTTCAAACATTTAATAGTCTATTTGTCTTTTAAAAGGTGGCAGTGTATCAAGCATGGCTTTGCCGTAACGTTTAGTTACTAATCGTCGGTCTAATATTGTTATACGGCCATGATCTGATTCTTTGCGCAGCAGTCTACCACAGCTTTGTACTAATTTCTTGGCTGCATCAGGCACAGTAATTGATAAAAATGGGTTGCCACCTTTACTTTGTACAAACTCTGCTTGCGCTTCTTCAATTGGCGAGGTGGGAACCGCAAAAGGAATTTTTGTAATAATAAGGTTTTCAAGATATTTGCCAGGAAGGTCAAGCCCTTCGGAGAGGCTTTGAGTGCCAAATAAAATACTGCCTTTGCCTGTATCAATATTCTTTTTGTGCTGTGTAAGTAAGCTATCTCTAGATTGCTCGCCTTGTACTAATATTTGTAGTTTACTTTTACGCAGTTGCTTAACAACATGGTCCATTTGCCAATATGACGCAAATAAAACTAAATTTGCTTGGTCAGTTTGCAAGTATTTTGGCAGTGCTTTGGCTACAAAGTCGCTAAAGCCTTTATCTGTGGGATCTGTGTCAGTAACAGGCAGGTGCAATGTGGCTTGAGCTGGATAATCAAAAGGCGAACTTGCTTTGATAAACTTAACACCCGGCTCGTTGTTTAAACCACTTTCTTTTGCAAAGTGATCGAAGGTACCTAGTGCGCTTAAGGTAGCAGAGCAAAGTACTGCACCAGCACATTCTTGCCACAATTTATCTTTGAGGTAATAACCGACTTCTATCGGGCAGTCACATAATAAATGATCATGGTGGTGTTTATATTCAAGGCGCTTTATCCATCGTGCGTGCGGTGTATGTTCGCCTTTACTCGCATAGCTGTACCAAAGCTTGTTAAGCTGCTCTAGTCGATTAATATATAAACCACTTTCGGCCAGCAAAGGGTCGGCTAAAAACGCTTTAACATCGCCATCACTGACATCAACCGTCAGTGCATCGTGCATTTTATTTAAAGCGCGTAACACGTCCAAGGTCGCATCACTGATATCCTTGGCTTTTACGGTTAGTGACTCAGGCACTAAACCATGCTCAAAACGAAAAGTATCATCTTGGTTAAAATTAAAGTCAGCGGCATCAAGAATATCCCTAACTGCTTTTAAATCCTTACTGGCATCATTAGCGGCATCATTGAGCTTAAAATTTTGTCCAACAGCCTTTTGGGATACAATAGTAGCAGCCATTTTGCCACTAAATTTAAGTAACTTGTCTAACCAGTCTATTGTGCCTTTGATGGTTGCTGCTGCAGACGAAAAATCCCGAGTTATATGAGGTAGGTGATGCGCTTCATCAATAACATAAAATGTTTCATCTGGTTCAGGAAGAATTTTTCCACCGCCAAGCTCTAAATCAGCAAGCAACAAAGCATGATTAATGACTAATACATCCATTTGTGACATTTTTTGTCTTGCTAGGTGGAATGGACATAAATGATGTGACTTCATTTGCCGTTGGCAGGCATGTTTATCACACGCAATTAAATTCCATACTTTGTCAGGAATAGTGTCGGCCCAGCTGTCTCTATCACCTTGCCAGCGTTTTGCTTGATAGGCGCTGTGTAAATCTCTTAAACATTTTTGCTCCATATCTGATAGAGGTGAAGAGAGTGTTGGTATCATGGACGTTTGCATTGTTTCTTCATCTAGTGCTGCATTGAGTTTGTGCACGCAAACGTATCGTTGACGCCCTTTGACGAGATCAAATTTAAAGTTGAATCCACAGTGCTCACTAAAAAAAGGTAACTCTTTATTTATCAATTGCTCTTGCAGCGCAACTGTGGCGGTTGAGATAACCAGCTTCTTTTTTTTCGCCAAAGCGGTCGGCAGGGCACTTAAGCAGTAAGCTAAAGATTTACCGGTACCTGTACCCGCTTCAATTACACAAATGCGTTGTGTTTTGTGATATTCCCCCGTTAGGGTTTTAGCGATTTCCGCGACCAGATAGTTTTGACTGCTGCGATGGCGGTATCCATCTAGCTGCTCTGCAATGTTTTGATGGGTGTTCCTGATTGTCTTTTTGAGAGCGTCTGAGAGCATTAGCATCGCCTAACTTAGTGTTATATGTATATAATTACAGTGTTGATGGGGTATTTTAGATGGGGAATCGGTTTGGCACAAGCAATGCTTGAAGGCTTTATATTATCGCGCCAGCAAACTCATAACCAAGGGAAGTTTGAGTTGTGCTACTGGCTTAAAACTGAACAAGGTGCTGTAAAGGCGATTGTTGAGGGCGAGCAGCCGGTATTTTTTATACGAGAAAGTGAACGGTCTACTGCTCAAATGAGGCTTCATAAGGCGAGCATTAAAATACGTTTTAGCGATATTCCTTTGAAACACTTCGATCAGGAAAGCATGGTAGCTTGTTATAGCGACAGCGTGCGTACTTTTCATCAAGCAAAGCAAGTATTAAATTCTCACGTACGATTGTATGAAGAAGACATTCGTCATTGCGATCGATTTTTGATGGAACGTTTTATTCGTGGTTCCGCTTGGGTTAAAGGGCAAGTTGTGAAACGTGATGGATATACGTTACTAAGAGGGGCTCAATTTAAAGCTAATAACCACTATAGGCCTGTCTTTAGTGTGCTTTCTTTAGATATAGAGTGTGATGGTGACGGTGTACTCTTTTCTATTGGGCTTGTTAGTGACAGCCAAAAGTGCGTGATTATGATAGGCGATCCAATAATTAATGACATTCAGACGTTCGCTAATTCCAATTACATTGTGTGGGTAAATGATGAGCATACCTTGTTGCAAGCTTTAATGGAGAAAGTGAAGCTCTTCGACCCCGACATAATCATTGGCTGGAACGTGATTGAGTTTGATTTTGTGGTGCTTGCTGAGCGAGCGCAAATGCTAGGTGTTGAACTTTTATTAGGCAAAGACGAGCAACCAATCAGTATTTATAAAGGCAACTATGTACGTGTGTTAGTTCCTGGTCGTGTTGTAATCGATGGTATAGATACACTCAAAAATGCGACTTATCATTTTGACAGTTTTCGCTTATCAAATGTAGCCGAAAAGGTATTGGGTGAGAGAAAGTTGATTGAGCAAGATGACCGACTAGAAGAAATTATACGGCAATTTCATGAAGATAAATTGAGTTTGGCTGCTTATAATTTGAAAGATTGTGAGTTGGTACTCGCTATTTTTTATAAGCTTAACTTGATAGGTTTTGCAATTGCGCGTAGTGCACTTACTGGGCTTGAATTGGAGAGAATGGGCGGCTCTGTTGCTGCATTCACAAATTTGTATTTGCCATTTTTACACCGCAGTGGATATGTGGCTCCAAATCTAGCAGAGCATGGCCTCAACTTTGAAAGTCCCGGTGGCTATGTAATGGAGTCAAAACCTGGGCTATACAAAAATGTGGTTGTGTTAGACTTTAAAAGTTTATACCCCTCAATAATACGCACTTTTTTGGTTGATCCAATGGGATTAGTGGAGGGGCTACTGAACCCAGAAGAGGCAATTAAAGGCTTTAATCAAGGCTGTTTTTCACGCACAGCTCATTACCTTCCAAATATCGTTGCTCAGCTTGCAGGTGCTCGTCAACAAGCTAAACAAGACGAAGACCCTATGTTATCGCAAGCTATTAAAATTATCATGAACAGTTTATATGGTGTACTTGGCTCAAAAGGGTGCAGATTCTATGACCCAAGGTTGGCAAGTTCTATAACACTGCGAGGTCACGAAATAATGCAAACAACAAAGCGTGTGATAGAAAACCACGGGTTTGAGGTCATTTATGGTGATACCGACTCTACTTTTGTGAAACTTCCTCAAACTTGGTCTTTAGAAAAGTGTAAAGCTACAGCTTGTAATTTAGTACAAGAAATAGATGCTTTTTGGCGTCAGTATTGTGAGAGTAATTTTCAATCGATTAGCTATCTAGAAATTGAATTTGAAACGCTTTATCACACATTTTTTTATGCCAACGATAAGAGGTCAGGTTACAGGCTCTAAGAAGCGTTACGTCGGTGAGACATATGTTAATAAAGAGGCTGGCCTCGTATTTAAAGGTATGGAAAGTGTACGCAGTGATTGGACTGAAATAGCAAAAAAGTATCAGAAAGAGATTGTGAAAGCCCTTTTTGACGGGAAAGATTTATTGCGTATAACAAAAGGGTACATAGAGGCGGTGCGATCAGGTGAAGTGGATGAGTCGTTGCTATATTCGAAACGGTTAGGTAAGAGTGTAGAGCAGTATGTAAAAAAATATACCACCTCATGTTAAAGCGGCAAAAGAACAAATGAAAATTGATAAAAACTGCCGCTATCGCAAAGGCAGTATTATTAAGTATTACATGACCAAATTAGGTCCAAGGGTAAAGCGGGGAAAGGAGGAGCTAGACTATGAACATTATATAGAGAAGCAAATTTATCCAATTCTAATGATGATGCCAGATTATAAAAACGTTCTTTTTCAGTTAACAGCTCAAAAGAAGTTTTCTTTTTAATATCATTGAACTGTTAGCATTTTGTGTTCTTTTTCTTGTACCTTCAATGGGTAATTGATGAAAATTAAATAATTTACTGTTGACGCTAACGTCAATGCTTGTTTACTATTCACGTTGAATGTTGCATCAGTGCAACTTCCCATAAGGGCAAAGCCCATAAAAAATTACAAGCTACTAACAAGTAGTCCAGGGAGATACAAATGTTAAATAGTAAAGTTTCAAAAGCGGTTCGTATTGCAATCGCGTTTGGTGCTGCTTCAACAGCTGCTTTTTCAGCAAATACTTTTGCGGCTGAAAGTGACGCAAAAGTTGAGCGTATTGAAATTACTGGTTCTGCAATCAAAAGAACTGACCTAGAAGGTGCTCTACCTCTTGATGTTATTGATGCGTCTGATATTGCTAAGTCAGGTGTTACAAGTGTTCCTGATTTAATTGCGAATTTACCTGCGATGCAGGGTTTTGTGGCTGCTGGTGAGTCAGTTGGCGGTAGTGGTGGCGGTGTTCAAACAGCTTCACTTAGAAATATTGGGTCTGAGTATACTTTGGTACTTCTTAACGGTCGCCGTATGGTTTCCTCTGATTCAGGCGGTACAATCGACTTGAACTCTATTCCACTTGCAGCAATTAAGCGCGTTGAAATCTTAAAAGATGGTGCATCTGCACTATACGGTTCTGATGCTATCGCAGGTGTAGTTAACTTCATTCTTAAAGATGATGTGCAAAGCACTACTGTAACAGCGCGTTATGACAGCCCTGATGATACATCAAGTTATAACTTCTCAATCACATCAGGGTTTGGTGATTTAAGTGCTGATGGCTTTAATATAACAGCTTCATATAGTCATGATAGTCAAGATAACCTGCGTTCTGTTGACCGTGATTTTGCAAAAACTGGTTTCGTTCAGTTTGAGCACGCAGGTCAAGACTTAGTTGCAATTGCTGGCTCTTCAAATGCGATTCCTGGCAATGCATATGTTACTTACCAAACTCGTGATGAAGATGGTAACTTGGTTGTTGACCCAGACAGTGGCAAAGTAAAAACAAGTACATATTCTTTGAACCCTTTTAAAGAAAAAAATGGTTCATGTCACACGACAAGCGCACCATCAGGCACAGCGTGTCAGTTCGACTACACTAGCACGCTAGAGATTCAGCCTGAGACAGAGCGTGATAATATATTCCTTAGAGGTGTAGCAACGATAAATGATTCTACTGAAGCATTTGCAAATGCTTCATGGTCAGATTTCAAAATGACCACTCGTATCGCACCATACCCAACTGGTACATTCTCTCTAAGTGCTGACTCAGCACTAGTACAAGATAATGTTATGCAATACTTACCTGAGCAAGTCGCTGCAGACATGACAAGTATTGCGGCGCGCTGGCGTGTACTTCCTGGTGGTAACCGTACTACTGAATGGCACACAACTACTAGTCAGTTTACTGCAGGTATTCGTGGTGAAATCGAAGAGTGGTCATATGACTTTGCGGTAACGCGCGGTGATTCAGAGAGTGATCAAAATCGTATTACAGGCTTCCCTCTTGAAAAAGAGTTTATGGCATTAGTAAAATCTGGTGCAATTGATATTTTTTCAGCACCCGAAGACCTAAGTGCAGAGCAAAACCAGATGGTTGCTGATACTATGTTTAGTGGCCTTTGGGAAAAAACAGAAACTTCATTGACAACTATCGAAGGTAAAGCATCAGGTGTAATCGCTGATTTAGATGCTGGTAGCGTATATTTAGGTGTTGGTTTTGATTATCGCATGGCTGAGTACTCTCGAATTAATGGTGCGGGTAACACCGCCGAAGTTGTGCTATTTGAGTCTGCTTCTGATGAATATAATTTAGAACGTGATACTTACGGTGCATTTGCGGAAGTAATTGTTCCATTAATGGAAAACTTGGAGTTTACAGGCTCACTTCGTTACGACAATATTGGCGAAATTACGAATGCTAACCTTACAGGTAATAACACAGTAAACGATAGCGAAAATGATACAACATATAAGTTGAGCTTATCTTACCGTCCAACAGATGAATTATTATTACGAGCGTCAATGGGTACTGGTTTCAAGATGGCAACAATGCGCCAAATAGCAGAACCAAGAGTAGAATTCGGTGTAACTGCATCTCCTTATGACTGTCCTTTCCAGTCTGGCGAGCCGCTTAGGCAGTATTGCTACAGTGACAAGCTTCAGTACGACGTTTATCGTGAAGGTAACGCAAAATTGAAGCCAGAAACTTCAGAACAGTACACATTTGGTTTCGTTTGGTCTGGTGATACAGGAACAAGTGTGTCTCTTGATTATTGGAACATAGAGATGGAGAATGAGGTTCGTCGTTTAACTCAGAACCAAATCTTCCAAAACCCTGGCCTATATGGTGACCTTTTTGTTACTAAAGTTGACAAAGGTACTGGTGACACGGTTTTAGCAATTGTTCAAGCAGCTGATAACGTTGGTCAATCCAACACTGCAGGTATTGACTGGAGCATCAATTTAACGAATGAACTTTCTTTCGGTACGTTGAAGACTGGCATCATGGGTACTTACCTACTTGAGTCAGAAAGACTACGTGTTGGTACTACTGACGTTTGGGATTCAAGCTTAGGCAAAGTGGGTACTGATGAACAAGTTGCATTCCGTAACATCATTAATATCAACAACTCATTCACTCATGGCGACTTTACTCATGACTTAAACATCAAAGCGCGTAGTGGCTATGCTGATGCGTCTGCTGATGTAAGTTTCTATGTTGCTAAAGCAGAGAATTGGGACGATGAGGTTGATGGAAGTGTTATTCAAAAGCATATCCCTGTGTACTTTACGGTTGATTATCGTTTAGCTTATGCATATGGTGATAATGCAAATCTAACGTTCGGTATTAAAAACTTGTTAGATAAAGAGCCACCGTTCACTCTAAATGCGGCAGCTGGTCACCAAGTAGGTTATGACCCACGTTATTCAGACCCGTACGGTCGTACTTTTTATGTTCAAGCTTCTTATACATTCTAAGTTGTTAGTTATTTAGTTTAACAGTAAATTTAAACCCCGCTCATATGCGGGGTTTTTTATACTTCAATCTGTAACTTGACTCATTTAAGCTACCGGTGTTGTTTAAAGTTAAAAAAATTAATTTTTTATTGTTGCTTTTAATTTTTTTGCTTTTACTTTTGTTTACATTTTATTTATTCAAGCTCCCATCTTTGCAGTTCGATTTTTACCCCTCACTTTGTTCTTTAAATGTTTTATTATTTTTACATTATTAGCTTTTGTTTTGTTTTTTGGGATTGTGTGTGTGTGCGCGAGCGATTTTGACAACGCAAGATATTGACCAACTGTTTAGTCGCGGCTTAGTATTGGGCACAATATTTTTGAGGTACATAAGAACCTTTTCACAAAAATATTAAAATAAAACTATAAAAATCAATTTTTTGATTCAGGGAGATAATTAACATGTTAAAATCAAATATTTCTAAAGCGGTTCGTTTAGCGATCGCTTTTGGTGCTGCATCATCTGCATCATTTTCAGGTGCGGTATTAGCAGCTGAAGAAGGTGCTGATAAAGTAGAAAGAATTGCAGTAACAGGTTCTCGTATCAAGCGTACAGACCTTGAAACATCGATTCCAATCACAACAATTGGTAGAGCTGAAATCGGCGAAACGGGTGTTTTAAATATTCAAGATATTTTATCTAAGTCACCTGTTGCTTTGACTGGTTCAGACCAATCAACGAGTGCTTTCACAACGACCACGGTAGGCTTAAACACTACTGAGTTACGTGGTCTAGAGGAGGAGCGCACATTAGTATTAGTTAATGGCCGACGTTTTGTTTCTGGTACAATTCCATCGTCAGGTTACGGTGTGGATTTAAATGCCATCCCAGCTCAATTAATTGAAAGAATTGATATTCTTAAAAGCGCATCATCTGCTGTTTACGGTTCAGATGCTGTAGCTGGTGTAGTGAATATCATTCTTCGTGATGACATAGAAGGTGTTGAGTTATCTGGTCAAACAGGTAAGAGTGCTGAGAACGATCGTGAAAAGCACAGCATTAACTTAACAGCCGGTAAGGCTTGGGATGGTGGTAATGCGTGGATTTCAGTTGGTTTTGACAAAGATAGAGGTATAAAGTCTACCGATCGTGACTTTTCTTCGATTGATGCATGGGCTATGGACGATGAAATTATTTACTTAGGCTCTAGTTACCCGCCGGGGGCACGAATCACTCACAGTTATCAAGATGAAGAGGGTGAAACACAGTCCGTAGCATTTAATGGTGACGGTACGGCGTTCTCTGGTGGTTTAGATGACTTAAATAACAACCGCTTTAACCGTGCTGCATATCGCCAATTGATCACGCCTCTAGAGCGTAAATATGTGTCTGGTAGCCTTAACTTAGAAGTATCAGACAACGTTACCATGTTCTCTGAATTCCAATGGAATAATGCGAGTACGCAAGGTTCGACAATTGAACCCTATGCTCTGAATGTTAATAATAATATCTGGGCAAATGACTTAGGTAGTAGCCTAGGTTTGAGCATCAATTCACCCTTAATACCGGAAACATTGCGCAATAATCTAAGTGAGTATGGTGTCACTAATTTAAATCAAACTGAATTTGTACGCCGTATGGTAGAGTTTGGTCCACGTGATACAAGCCTTGAGCGTGATACGACTCGTGTTGCAGTTGGTTTTGATTGGGATATTAATGGTAACTGGTTATTGAGTACTTACGGTACATACGGTCAAACAACTCAAACTCAACAAAACGGTGGCCAAATTAACACAGAACGAGCTCGCCAAGCGTTAGATGTAGAAAGCTTTGAAGGTGAATTACGCTGTAAAGATGAATTGGCACGTATTAAAGGGTGTGTACCTTTAAACTTATTTGGTGCGGGTTTGATCACGTCTGATGCGGTAGATTACATTCGCTCTCCTGCGAAAGTTTACGGTAAAGTTGAGCAATCAGTTTTGTCAAGTGTACTTTCAGGTGAGCTACCTCTTGAACTTAGCGGTGGTAATGTCGGCTTTGCTGGTGGTGTAGAATATCGTTATGAAAGTGGTGTAGCACAGCCTGGTGACTTAGCGCAAACTGGTGCCTCATCTACTAACAAAGCAGAAGCAACAAATGGTAGTTTCTCTTCTACGGACGTGTTTGCTGAAGCAAGCTTTCCAATTTTGGATGAAGTGCGTGTAGATTTAGCAGCTCGTCAAAGTGACCACTCTGTCACAGGTAATGCATTTACGTATAACATTGGTGCTGAGTATCGCCCTCTAGATACATTGATGGTACGTGCATCTTACGCAACTGCTGTACGTACACCTAACATTTCTGATTTATATGGTGGCCGTGGTGAAACATTCCGCAACTTAACTGACCCTTGCAATGGTTTAAAAGCTGACGGCTCAGATAAAAAATCAGATGTAGTACGTGCTAACTGTCTAAAAGATTCTGCTATCGCTGCTCGTTTACAGTCACAAGGTGAGTTTGAACTAACTCTTCTTGAACAGCAAAGTACAGGTGGCTTTTCTGGTGGTAATCCTAATGTAAAAGAAGAAACAGCTGAAACTATGAGCTTAGGCTTTGTATGGCAGGCGACAGATGATCTTTCTTTAACTGTTGATTACTTTGACATTGAAATTGAAGATGCGATCACTACAATTCTCCGTACTGTAGTTGTTGAACGTTGTTACGATGACCCGTCAATGGTTGTTGGTTGTGGTGGTAGCTACCTTCGTGATGGTAAAGGTGCGTTAGTTGAAGTAAATACTGGCGCTTCTAATGAAGAGATTGTAGAAACTTCAGGTTACGATGCAGATATTAACTACCGCTTAGAGACAGACTTAGGTACTTTCGGTGCTCAGCTTATTCTAACTTACACTGACAAGTTCATCAGTACGAGTCAAGTAAATGGCAACATTGATGAAACTTTGGGTGAAGTTGAAGTACCGAAAATTAAAGGTAACTTAAATCTTACTTATGCATTAGATGACCTAAATGTTCGCTGGAAGTTACGCCATTGGGATTCAGTAGTTGATAACAACTCAGATGAGCCATCATTACCGGCTGCATTCAACGAGATTGGTTCTGTGACATACCATGATATTTCAGCTGGTTATAGCTTCGCTAATAACACGAAAGTTATCTTCGGTATTAACAATGCGTTCAATAAGAAACCGGCATTGTTACCACAAAACTCTGATTATGGCTCAACAGGTATCAATACGAATAGTCGTGCTTATGATATTCAGGGTCGTGCTTACTACTTGAACTTTGAAACAAAATTTTAAGTTGTAAGTTGTAAGTTGTAAGTTGCAATCATAAAAGGCTCTTCAAATTGAGCTAATACCATTTTTATAAGCATCTGCATCACTTACACAGAAGCACATAGTGGCTTGGAATATAAAGAACTGAACGTGAAAACGTTCGGTTCTTTTTTTGAGACTGTAACTAACTTTCTGTAACTACTTATCATAATTTATTATTGAAGAGCTTAAGGGTAGGTAGATGAATAATAAAAAACTTGAAGCTTTAGCAAAGTAAACGACTAAAAGTATTATAATACCGCAAGGCTTGAATCCGATATTTTGCACTGATTTTAGGAACAAGCTTGCCGATAGAATCGGCCTAGACAATCACAAGTGGCAGCCCACCTAATCGCTTTAACGATAATCCTGACCCACGTACTTATAATTCTACAGGTCGTCACGTATATTTATCTTTAGGTTTAGCACTTTAATTAATCGTTTAGCTTAGTAAAAACCGGCCTCTTTGGCCGATTTTTTGGTTGTATTATGTGTTTTTTTAGAATCGGTAACTTATACCAGCGCTTAAACTGCTAGTGTCTAGGTCGCCCATATCCATATATTGCAAACCAACATTCATTGCAAAGCCGTTGTTCCAATCATATTGCCAACCAGCTTCTGCAAAAACACCCAAACCAGTTTCTTGGATCAGCTTATTGCTGTTACGGGCAATATCATAATCATAGTACTGACCACCCAATTTACCGTAGAGGTAGCTATTATCCGTGATTTTGTATTGGCCTTTTGCGGCTACTACAAAATTTATCAAATCGATTTTATTTGCGTTTAAATTAAATAATAACTTGTCGTTACGATCGCATATAACCCTATCATTTCTCAATTCTTTACACTCCCAGCTATCGATTTCTGAGCCGCTATTTATTCCTAACTCTAAAGCCCATGAAGTGTTAATTTGATAGTTATAGTATAGGTAAAGTGAGCCGACACCATCACCGTCTTTACTTGAACCTTTGTAAGAAGCACTACCACCGTTTAGTTGTGCACCAACTCGATGTATTTCATTTTGTTGTCCTGCTTGAGTAGTAAAACTACTAAGGCTTAAAACTGTTAGAGCGACTAGAGCATGTGTTTTCATATTAACAAACCTTGTTTAAAGCATAATTTGAAAGCTAGTTTAGTATTGTGCTCTGTTAGAGTCTGTGGCTTGTTTGTGAGTGGTTGTACGAGCACGTCAAAAAATGTAAATTATTGTTAATTATGTAATTTATATCGGTTAATATGAAATGTTACTAACGAGAAAACGAGCATTGATACGATTTACATTGACATATTATTCTTATTTGATACAAGTATACTTCGATATTTTTTAGACTTTGAATTTTTATGACACAATTAACGCGCTTACACATTCTACAATCTTGGCTGCTGAATTTAGCTGTCATGCTAGGACGTGTGCACCGCGGTTAATTGTTTTACTCTAACCGCGATGATAGAAGCGGTTAGAGTTATCACTATCTCCCGCCTACTTTTATCATCTTAAAAACAAGGACTTAAATTATGCCTATTCAGGCATCATATTTATTTGTGATCTTCGTTTGGTCTACTACTCCGCTTGGGATTGTATGGAGCAGTGAGACCATGCCACCCACTTTGAGTGTGTTACTGCGAATGATGATAGCGTTAGTGCTTGCAGGACTTGTTGTTGCAATTAGTAATATTCGTGTACCTTGGCATAAGCGAGCGTGTACGCTTTATCTATATTCAGCGCTAGGTATCTTAGGTGGTATGTCATTGAGTTATTTGGCTGCACAAACTGTTCCCTCAGGAGTAATATCACTTATTTTTGGGCTTGCCCCAATTCTCTCAGGGTTACTCGCTCAAAAGCTACTGGGGGAGGCTAAGTTCACGCCAGTTAAGATGTTTTCTTTAGCACTGGCGCTTGGTGGTTTGTATTTGATTTGCTCTACTCAAGTACAGCAATTTAATTTAGCGCCATTAGGGTTAGGTTATGTTTTTTTAGCTGTATGTAGTTTTAGCTTAAGTGGCATTATGATTAAGCGAGTTAAAGTTGCAGTTCACCCAATGGCAACAACGTTTGGTGCTTTGTTGTTTGTTACTCCTATGTTTGCGTGTGTTTGGTTGTTACATGATGGCACGATTGCTATGGAGCAATGGCATATGAAATCAGTTTGGGCAACTGTATATTTAGGCGTGGTTGGCTCTTTATTGGGCTTTTTAGCTTATTTTCATGTTTTGCAAAGGCTCTCTGCCAGTACCGTTGCACTGTCAACGCTGATCACTCCGGGGTTTGCGATTGGATTAGGTGCATGGCTAAATAATGAAAAGTTAACGGGTAGTTTGTTATTTGGGGCTGCAATTATCATTTTCAGCTTAGCCATGTTTCAGTTTGGTGAGCATATCACTTGGCATCGCTTGAGTAATAAGCGAGCCGTAAAATAATAGGTTATGAATACTTTATATGCCACAGGTGCTGAAGTAAGTGCTCAGAGTAGGACCCCGATATTTAGAGGACACTATGGTTTTGGACTATTGCGAGTCGCCATTATATTGCAGAACAAATGGTGACTCGTGCAATGTATGAGCATGAAGCAAGTGAAGTCTTGAGCTGGCATCACGCATATTTTACATCATGAAGTTTGTTATAATAAAATGTAGGCTGTGGGATAAATAAACCTCTTATACCAACTACATTAAATAAATGCTCAATGCTTTAATAAAGTTGGTATAAGGTAGTGTTAAAGCAGTAAAGTCATCACATCTTCATTTGCACATTCAAATGCGGCACCAAGTAGCAAAATACGGTGGCTGTTGCTGTTTAGCGAATTCAAATTTGTATTTTTCTTCAAGAGGTTACATATTAGACTTAAGGTGCTTATTTCACTAGGTACTTGCTTAGTTTGTGCTTCGAGCAGAGCGAGTGCAGCAGTAAGCTCATGATCAACTAAGGGTTCAAAGCATGGGTTAAATGCTAGATAACACTCCATTGGCAGCAGTTGCTGTTTATTCCTTGTAGCTAAAGCTTTGGCTAAGGATTCGTTGCGTTCAAACAGTAGTAAAGAGCGAATATAGTTAAAAGGAGGTTGAATACATTTTTCATGACCTAATAGCGTATGTAAAAGTGTATTGCTTTGTTCATTTTGAAGCGAAAAACCTTCGCTTGCACTTAATGCTGGCGTAAAGAACGTTAATTTATCAATATCGCTGATGGCTATAATTAGTGCTTTTGGCATAGGTTTTTTTTCAAAAAAAGAGGTTACCAAGTCTTGAAAAAATTGATAGCGAGATTGCTCCCCCATAGCTTGTTGATATAGGCACTTGAGTTGTGCAATATTCTCATTATTACTGCTTTTGGTATATAACGTGGCAAGTGCTTGTGCATCCTGATGTTTAATTAAATCGATAAATGATTGTACTGACGGTTGTTCATTCATAGTGCTACCAAAATTTCCTCAGCTAGTTATATTCAGTGTAGAACAATTAACCATAAAAAGGGAGTGTTATCATAGAGCTAAGGGGGTTTTCCGATTAATGTTGACAACTTTAATTGTTCGCAGTTTGTAGTTTTGAAAACTAACCCTGTGACTCAAGAATGTTATTTGTTTTTTAAGCACGGTAATTAAGCTTTGCAGGCGTAATGTGTAATTATAATTTATAAATAAAGTATCAAATTTTTTGATTCTTTCACTACACTTAAAACTTGGATCACTAAATGAGGTGTCCTATGTTTGATGATGATTCAATTTTATTCAGTGCAGAGAGTGAGCCAGAAGAAACCGCGATAAAGCCCCCATGGAAAATACTGATAGTTGATGATGAGGAAGATATTCATCAAATATCTAAGCTTGTATTAGCACAAATGCAATTTGATGACAGAGGTCTTATATTTTTGCATGCTCACAGTGGTGAACAGGCTCAAGTGGTGCTAGCTGATAACCCTGATACGGCACTTATTTTACTCGATGTTGTAATGGAAACGGCAGAAGCAGGGCTGGATTTTGCAAGGTATGTAAGAGAAATAGAAAAAAATAGCAAAGTGCGTATTATTTTGCGTACAGGGCAACCGGGTATGGCACCAGAGTCAGAAATCACTCGTGACTACGATGTTAATGACTACAAAACTAAAACTGAACTCACTAGCAGTAAATTAAAAGCCGCTGTATTGGTTGCATTGCGAACTTTTCAGCATTTAGAAAAAACCCAATGTGTGCAATCGGGATTAAATAAAATTATAAAATGTACTAACTCATTATTAAGTGAATCTGAGTTAGTTGAATTTGATATTAAAACGCTGCAGTTATTAGCTGAAACCTTGCCACTTAGTCAGCAGTTTGAACCAAGTCCTGTTACTTCATTTATTGCACAGCTTAATCATAAGACGATGCAGTTTGAGGTAAACATGCCACAAAACACGACTCTAGATATGCCAAAGTCTGTGTTTGAGTTATTTATTGCTAAATATAATTCAACATTTTATCACAGTGCTGTCATTCAAAACTTTGCCATTTTATATATTGGTGAAAAGCAGAGCGACATTACTTTGTTTGCTATTGCACAATATATTAATGATATAGATGAACAAGAAGAGCTTTTACTTTTAAACTTGGGACAAAACATTGAGATAGCATGGCGTAATAGCCAGCTACAAGCCAGATTAAGTGATAATAATATAGAGTTAGAAAATCAGGTAAGCGAGCGTACGGCTGAGCTAAGTGCCGCTCGAGAACGTGCCGAGCAAGCTAATCTAGCAAAAAGTATGTTCCTATCTAATATGAGCCATGAAATACGCACCCCACTTAATGCAATACTCGGGTTTGCTCAGTTAATGGAACGTGCCAAAGATTTACCTCAACACCATAAAACAACAATGAATAAAGTGATTCGAGCAGGTAACCACTTGCTTGATATTATTAATGATGTGCTTGATATTTCAAAAATAGAGGCAGGTTCTAGTAAGTTAAATTTGACAGACTTTGAGCTGACCGGCTTATTGGAAGATCTCAGTAACATGTTCAAACTCAAATGTGAGCAAAAGCAACTTACTTGGTGCCTAGAAGATAAAGTTAATAGTGCAATTGGCGTACATGGAGATCAAGGTAAGATTAGACAGGTGTTAATTAACTTATTGGGTAATGCGGTAAAATTTACAGATAGTGGTGAAATTAAACTCGTGTACTCGATGGTCGGTGATAATACTTACCGTTTTGAGGTGCATGATACGGGCCCCGGAATATCAGCGCAAGAATTGCAAAGTCTTTTTACTAGCTTTACCCAAGGGAGTGCGGGTGTAGAAAAAGGAGGAACTGGTTTAGGGCTGTGTATATCTAGTAAGCAAGTTGCGATGATGGGGAGTAAACTTGAAGTTGAGTCAACTATAGATCAGGGTAGTTGTTTTTCATTTAGTCTTACCCTTGATTCTGCTGAGTTAGACTTTTCACAAAGCAAGCAATCAGATTTAGCTCAGCTAACACTTTTGTCGGATAAAACTTTGCGGGCATTGTGTGTAGATGATGTTGCCTATAATCGAGAAATATTAGGGCAAACTTTAACGTCGTGCGGTATCCATGTTGAGTATGCAGAGGATGGTCAGCAGGCAGTCGACAAAATTAAACAGCAAAAGTTTGATATTGTATTTTTAGATTTGTTAATGCCAGTAATGCGTGGTGATGAAGCTGTGCAGATCATTCGTGGTGAATTACAGCTTAGCGAACTAAAGTGTATTGCTATTTCTGCGTTCAGTTTGCATCATGAAGTGCAGCACTATTTAAGCATTGGTTTTGATGAGTTTGTTGGCAAGCCTTACACCATTGAGCAAATATTTGATTTGTTAGCATCTTACTTTCCAGCGCATTTTGAATTTGAGCAAGCGCAAGATGACGCGATACCAAAGCCTCCTGATCTCAGTACGATAGACCCTTCTGGCTTTTCTTTACCTCATGAACAGTTAGAGCAGTTAAAACTGTCAGCGCAAATTAATGGAACTTCTAAAATTAAACAGATTTTACAAAAAATCGAAAAAGAGCAGCCAAACAATAAGCAGCTTGCGCAATATTTGGCTAATTTTATAAGTAAGTTTGATATGGCAGGCCTTATAGCTGCGCTTAATGAGGTAAAAGATGGATGATGATCTAGTCTCACTCAATAATTGCAGGATTTTAATTGTTGATGACAAAGCTGAAAACCTAGAGTTATTAACCAGTTTTTTGGAAGCTGAAGGGTACGATGTGGCTTTTGCTACTTCAGGCAAGGAAGCGATTAACATAGCTACCATCTTTCTACCGCACTTAATTTTGCTAGATGTGATGATGCCGGGTATTGATGGGTTTGAAACGTGTCGGCGCTTAAAATCTCTAGATAGGGTTAAAGATGTGCCTGTTATATTTGTTACAGGTAAAGCTGAACTGAGCGATATAGTTGAAGCGTTTAGTGTGGGGGCAGTTGATTATGTAACCAAGCCGATTCGCCAAGAAGAACTATTAGCAAGAGTGTCGACTCATTTGCAATTACAAGCATTAATCAACTTAAGAGATGAGCTTATCTCTACATTACGCGATAAAACTCTAGAACTTGAGAAGCTATCTAAATTAAAAGAGCAGCAATTAGAAACTTCACAGCAATTTAGCCACATAGGAGAAATGGTTGGAGAGTTAACTCATGAACTAGGTACACCACTAAGCGTTATTAGTACGGCGATTAGCCACCTTGATGAAAAACAAAAGCAGCTGAACCAGCAAGTTCAGCAAAAAACGCTAGCAAAAAGTGATTTACAAGGCTTTATTGATAATACGGCACAAAGCTACGACATTGTTTTGTCGAATTTAAACAATGCAATGAACTTAATTAATAGCTTTAAGCATATTGTAGTTGGGGAGTTTAGTGGTGCAATTGTGCAATGTAATTTAGCCGATTACTTACACGATATTGAGCGAGTGTTACATCCTAAACTGAAGCGCTCGCCTCATAGCGTAACAATTAATTGCCCAGTTACGATACAAATTACGTCAGACACCGGGGCATTATCTCAGGTTTTAATTAATCTTATCAATAATGCACTGATCCACGCCTTTGATGACAATAGCAATGGTTCGATTAATATTAATGTAGAGCAAAAAAAGCAAGAGATTGTCTTGAAAGTATCGGATGATGGTCAAGGCATTGAAGGGGAGAAACTGAGTAAAATATTTGAAAAGTATTACTCTACGCGTTTAGGCTCTGGTGGCAGTGGACTAGGTCTGTTTATTGTAAAGAACTTAATTGAACAACACTTGCAAGGTGGTATCAAGGTGACGAGTCAGCTAGGAAAGGGGACTGAATTTTACATTACTTTACCTTTGCATATAAGTACAAAAAATAAGTAACTGTTTCAGTTTTAGTAGCCTTGTAACTCGTTTATGGTGCATTTATACAGTGTAAAATAACTTTTGAACCCTAAAATTATAAGCTCGGAATAAAATGACTTATCAAATTAATCATACAGCCCCATTAGCAAGTGAGTTTGTATTACTGCGGGAAAAGGTGGGCTGGGGTGCAACGGATGAAATTTTGGCGCAAACGGGCCTAAATAATTCTTTGTTTCATGTGACCATTCGCCATAAAAATATTTTAATTGCGATGGGCCGAGTGCTAGGAGATGGTGGGCTATTTTATTATATTCAAGATGTGGTGGTGGCACCAGATTATCAAGGCGAAGGGCTTGGACATGCCGTGATGTATGAAATAGAAAGGTTTCTCTGTGCAAATGCAAAAGCAGGTGCGACGGTAGCGCTGTTGTCAGCCAAGGGAAAAGAGGCCTTTTATGAGCAGTATGATTATATACTGCGAACAGGAGAGCCGTTGGGACTTGGCATGAGTAAGTTTATATAATGTTGTTTATGTCGTTCATTTACAGTATCGCTTCAAGTTACTCATACGTTAACTTAGTTTTTTTGAACGAGAAGCGTACCAGCCTAATGCATAGCCACAGCCACAAAAAAACCAAATAACACTGGCAATTAATGAAAAAACAGTCGTTTGTTGCCAGTAAATTATACTTAACGGTATGGCAGCAAGGCCTCTAATCAAGCATATAATAGCCAGTGTTAGCAGGGCTAACTGTTGCAATGGCAGCTGGCGAATTAACTTCATTGCAGCCAATGCATATGCGCCACAGAGGGCAAATAAACAGCTCAGAGTGAGTGTAATGACGGGGGCATGCCAAGTGCCTTGGCTAGCAGAGTCAATAATAAATTGTGGCGCAAGTTGTGCCCGATAACATTGCACTCCAATACCAATACAGCTTAAGTGTGCAATTGCGGTGATAAGTGCCATGATGGCACAAAATAATAAACTGGCTTTCACTGTCTTGGACATACCTAATTATCCTTTTAAGTTGAGTGCGTTAAGCAACTACATCTATAGTGTGTTTTAAATCATAGTATGACTAACGTAGAGCAAACACAATGGACCAAAGCATTCAACCAACAATTGTTATTACTGGCGCATCAAAAGGTGTGGGAGAAGCGTGTGCTCATGCCTATGCCAAAGCTTACCCCACTGGTGTTAATTTAGTACTGGTGGCAAGAAACCTTGCGCCTCTTGAGCAAGTAAAAGCGCAGCTAGCTGGGTATGCGCAATGTCATACATTGTTAATTCAAGCTGATGTTGCGTCACTGAGTGATTGTGAGCGCATCATTGCTCGCACTATTGAGAAGTTTAATTTTATAAATGTGTTGGTTAACAATGCAGGGCTCCATCACCGAGGCAACTTTAGCAACCTAAGTGCACAGCAAGTGGCTGCGATGGTAGATGTGAATATGCGTGCGCCTATGGTATTGAGTGCATTGGCAATTAAACATATGCACAGCACAGCGCAAAACGCCATTGTTATGGTTGGGTCGTTGGCAGGACTTACGCCATTACAAGGTGCAGCAAGTTACAGTGGCACAAAGGCTGGGCTACGTGCATTTACCTATGCTTTGCATGATGAACTAGTAAACAGTAAAACTAATGTAGCGGTTGTATCGCCAGGGCCTATCAATACGGGTTTTATCATGCAAGAGATTGAACAGGTAGAAGATATTGTTTATTCGCAGCCTATGAGTAGTGCTGAGCAAGTTGCGAACGCTATATTAACACTAAGTCACTCAAGTGAAGTTGAAATTGCGATGCCGAGCATTAGCGGTAAGCTGGCCACACTTAGTTACTTGTTCCCGCGCTTTCGTCGAGCGATAAGAGGGCTGCTATATCGTATCGGTGCCAAAAACAAACAAAAATACCGCAGCATGAATAAGTTAGACTAGTTTTGAAGTTGAGTTAATAACCAGTCTTTAAAGATTTGTATCCTCGCAACTCGAGGTGAATTTGGATTATGTAAAAAGCTGTAACGGACACTCGGCTCGCAGCAAACATCATATGGTTGAACAAGCAGCCCTTGTTTTAGGTAATGCTTAGCTTGCGTCGCAGAGCCTAAACAAATGCCATGTCCGGTCATAACAGCGCTAAGCGCGAAATCCATATTACTCACTTCAAGCCATTGGCTTTTATCGTCGTTACGTTTAATACCTGCTTGAGAAAACCAGCTTTGCCAGTAGTCGGTAAACGAGTAATAGACAAGTTGACAGTGAGACATATTATTTATGTTATGAAGGTTTTCTTGTTCAGCAAAAGAGGGTGAGCATAGTGGCACTAGTTGGTCATCTAGGATAATTTCTTGCTCTAAACCAGCAAATAGTGAATGGCCATAACGAATGGCAACATCAACTTCACCATGTTTAATATCTTCTACATTTGGCGATACTAGTACACGAATGGCTATATCTGGATGCGCTTTAGAAAAACGCCACATATTTGGAATGAGGATCATAGATGCAAATGATTGTGTTGTAGTGATTGTTAGTGTTCCTTCAAGCGGCTCGCAGGTTGCTTGGCGTACATTGGCTACAATCTCTTCAAAATTATGTGATAGTGACTGAGCAAGGTGCTTGCATTGTGGGGTTGGCTGCATACCGCGACCTTGGCGATAGAAGAGTTTACATCCCAAGTGTGACTCTAAGGCTCTTATTTGCTGACTGACCGCAGCTTGCGTCACAAACAGCTCTTTAGCAGCTAGACTGTAGCTTTTATGACGTGCAGCAGCTTCTACACAACGTAGCGCAGTAAAGTGGCTTAGCTCTTTAAACATTAGTTAATCTTATATTATGTGTTAGAAATAATCGTTCGGAAAACACTCGTTTCTTGTTGATAATAGCTGAGTTCAATAAATACAGGAAGCGTTAAAGTGAACAATAAAACAGTACCTAAAAATAAAAACACAAGCAATTCATCAACAAAACAACTTACTTCGGCTCATTCTAAGTTATCGCGGTTCATTATTGATATGAGTAAAAAGATGCAACTTTGTGATATGAGTAAATTGAAATAATTATTAGTTTATATTTATGGTTATTTCTAAAGGCAAAATTAACTTGAAAAGGGAATGAAATAAATCAATGCTTTCACATTTGTTGCACTTTTGCTTGCCACTGTTTAGCTTTACAACACAATAGGGTTTGAGTGACTATGAACAAGGCAAATTTGAAGCATGCAGCCATGCTGTTAGCTGTATTAAGTGTATTTCATATACCAACGATTAATGCAAAACCAAGATCACAGCCTCCGAACATGCAAGCTAAAACGCCGTTGGATCACGAACTATCAACATTGATCTCACAACATGGGTTAACAGGCCATGTTAAAGGTGCAACAGAGTTGCCTAAAATTTCAGACCCAATGGCACAACTGGGTATGCAACTATTTTTTACCAAAGCATTGGGTGGCGAGAAGACAGTAGCCTGTGCTAGTTGTCATGACCCCAGATTAGGTGGTGCAGATAGCTTGTCTTTGCCTATTGGCACCAATGCGGTTGACCCAAATGTAGTAGGCCCTAATCGTAAGGCTGTAAATGATGAAATAAACATTCCCCGTAATTCTCCTACTATTTTTAATACGGGCTTTGCAAATAACTCTTTGTTTTGGGATGGAAGAGTCGAACAAGTTATTACCACTGATGAGCAAGGTAATGAAGTCAGCTTTATTAGCACACCTGATTCAGGGTTTAATCAACCCGATGAACAAGCAGGTGACTCTTTGGTGAGTACGCTCGCGCGGTTTCCTGTGACATCTCGCGAGGAAATGCGCGCAGAGGCATTTGTGAATGCCACGACCAATGAGCAGGTTCGTACTCACTTAGCACAGCGCATAGGTGACTACGCAGATGGGCAAGGTAGTTTAGCGACCAATGATTGGTTGCAAGTATTTCGTGAAGCGTTTAATTCACAAGATGAGGCCCAGTCACTGATCACTTTTGACAACATTGCTTTTGCACTAGGGCAATATCAGTCTTCAATGGTGATGATCAATACAGATTGGCATCGTTACGTACGCGGTGACCTTAAAGCTTTGTCTGAGCAACAAAAGCAAGGAGCAAAGCTATTTTTCACTCAAATCGCAGATGGTGGAGCAGGGTGTGTAAATTGTCACAGTGGGGATAGGTTCACTAATGATGGTTTTTTCAACTTAGCGTTTCCACAATACGGGATTGGTACAGATGAAAATTTTGCTGATATTGGTCGTGCTGCGATTGATCCACAACCAAGTAATCAATTTGCATTTCGTGTACCAAGTTTACTCAATGTAACATTAACGGCTCCTTATAGTCATGCTGGGGCATACGAAAATTTAGCGCAAGTAGTTAGTCATTATTCAAACCCAGAGCAAACGATTGAGCAGTTTTTTCAACGAGGTGGCGCATGTGGTTTAAAGCAGTTTGCCTTGAGCGCGCAGTGTGAGACACTTAACCAACAGGCAAGAGAAAATACTGATATGGCATTGCAGCTGTTGCGTGCTTCTCCTTTTGTGGCGGCAAACTTAGCACCACAGCAACAGCAAGATCTAGTGGCATTTTTACATACGTTAACGGATAAGTGCGCTAAAGATAAGCGGTGTATAAAAAAGTGGATGCCTAATCACTCAACCCCAAATCCAGATAATTTGCGTTTGCGTACAGCACGTTTAACTGGTGGATAATTTTTATTATGAAAATGACCATTCGCGTCAAACTATTGTTAATTATATTAATAGCCAATACAGCTTTAGTATTGGCTATTTATTTAGCTAATAAATTCGCGTTTGAAAAAAGCTTTTCGCAATATATTGAAAACACCTCTAGAGCGCAGTTACGTGATGTGATTGCACGCTTTGCAAAAACTTATGAACAGTATGAGTCACTCGAATGGGTTTATAAAGGGTCAGCTGAGTGGGACAGCATAGTACATTTTTATTACGGTTTAGAAGAAGGAGAGGCGAAGCGAGAGCGAAGAGATACACGGCCTCCTCCAAAACGTCGTTACGCAGATGAACCGCAAATGAGACCAGCTCCTAAGCGCCGTTATCAAGGCGAAGAGCAAACAATGAGGCCGCGGGGGCAGCCAAGAGCACCGGCGGGCGGTCGTTTGCTACTCAAAGATGCAAACGGTGTGCTTGTTATGGGCAGAGAGCGCAGTATGCAGAATACTTTTTGGTTTCCGGTTTATAAAACCGATCACTTAGCAGTACCTCAACGTCAGCAAGTCATTGCTTATTTAGGCGTGGCTGGCAGCGCCTTAGTAGGGAATAAGTTTGATCAGTTGTTCGCCCAGCAGCAGCAACGGCAATTTATACTGATCGCGCTCATTGCTTTATTTGTCACCGTTATTTTGGCGGTCCCATTTAGTAAATATTTAGTACAGCCAATCGTGTTGCTTCGACGCAATGCTAAAGTACTGGCGCAAGGTAATTACGACGCACAAGTGGATATAAAGAGCAAAGATGAATTAGGCTTACTTGCTCGAGATATGAACCGTTTGGCCGATACGCTGGCGCAAAATCAAGTTGCACGCCAGCAATGGATAGCTGATATTTCACATGAATTACGTACACCGATTGCTGTTATTCGCGCCGAATTAGAAGGCATGATTGATGGGGTAATAGCCAGCGAGCCTAAACAGTTAGTGTCTTTACATGAGGAAATTCAGCGTTTAACGCGTTTAGTTGATGATTTGCACCAGCTTTCGTTATCAGATAAAGGTGCACTTACTTACCATATGGAAAAACTTAGTTTACATGATTTGTTGTTGCGCACCTTTTCTAAAAATCGTCAAGCAATTGAGTGCACACACTTAGCGTTTTCTTTAAGTTGTAGCGACACCATTATGCTTGAATGCGACGAGCAGCGTTTGGGCCAGCTATTTGATAATTTACTGCAAAACACGTTGCGTTATACCGACTCATCAAAACAGCAACCAGGAACATTAAAAGTTGAGGTTACGCAGTTTAAGAGTGTGACCCAAATATGCTGGCAAGATAGTGCGCCAGACGTACCAAAAGCGCAGCTTGATAAGTTATTTGAGCGACTCTATCGTGTGGAAGGGGCACGAAGTAGAGCAGCTGGTGGTTCAGGGTTGGGCTTGGCGATATGCCAAAGTATCGTGCAAGCACATAATGGAGAAATTACGGCAAACTTGAGTGAATTGGGTGGGCTCGCTATTATGATTAAATTGAGGCATTAAATGGACCACCTTCGTGTCAAACAAACATATTTTAATCGTCGAAGACGAACCCAAACTTGCTGATATTTTAGGCAAGTATTTAGCGCAAGCTGAGTTTACCTCCCATGTTGTAATGGACGGCGCAGATGCTGAACCCGCTTTTAAAAGCGAGTGTCCCGCCTTAATTTTATTAGATCTGATGCTACCTAATGTCAATGGCATAGAGATTTGTAAGCGCATACGCACATATTCAAATGTGCCCATTGTGATGATGACAGCCAAAGTCGAAGAAGTAGATCGATTACTTGGGTTGGAGATTGGTGCTGATGATTATATCTGCAAGCCCTATAGCCCTAAAGAGGTTGTGGCTAGAGTTAAAGCAATATTGCGGCGCGTTGCATTAAATGAAAGCGGGCAAGTTTTAGACGTTGAAAGTAAGCTAAAGCTGGATGAAGAAACACTCTTTGCATCATTTTTAAATGCGAGTGTATCACTAACGCACGTTGAGTTTATGTTGCTCAAAGCTATGTATGGGCATCCTGGGCGTATTTATAGTAGAGATACTTTGATGGACCATATTTATGATGATAGTCATATTGTCAGCGATAGAACCATAGACAGTCATATTAAGAAAATCCGCAAAAAGCTACATGGCATAGCCCCTGAGCAAGAATTTATTCATTCTATTTATGGTGCAGGTTATAAGTTTGAAGCGCAAAGTGGGTGAATGCAATGAGGTGCCATGCTCTACAGTGTGAATTTTTTTAAAGTGGTGAATTTGAGCCTTACTGAGCATTAAATAATGAGTTGACTATTAAGGCTTTTACGATATTGCTGGCTTAAATCCGCACAAAAAACGTCCGACACTGGATTTTGCTGGTTATTGGCTCTCACTAGTACCACATCGGTTGTTGGTAGTTTAGGTAAGTTGCTGTCTGTGAGCTTAGGCAAATCGCCAATGCTCAATTCATTCATGGCACTGATAGCAATGCCGCTTTTCACTATACCCTTAAGTGCGCAGGCGCTGCCACAGCAGGCGATAATTTTAAAATCACGATTTTGTTTGTGTAGCCCTTCAAGCGTAGCTTGGTGAAAGCGACAGTCTCTTTGAAATATTGCAATAGGCAGTGGTTGCAGTTGCTGAGCTTGGTGTTGTGGGCTATATATCCAAAATCCTTGAGCTGATTCTAACATGTAACCTTCTTCAGAATCCGGCGAACGTGTGATCACCCCTAAGTCTAAATGACCACTATCAATCATAAGCTTTACACGGTAACTGGGTGTGCAGGTGATTTGCAGGTCAAGGTTTGTGAATTGGGTATGCAATAATTTTACGAGTGTGGGCAAGACCGACTCGGCGTAATCATCCGGGCAGCCAAGGCGCAGTAATGTAGTGGGTTTGGCGGTATTCATTTGCAGTAGCGTGTCATCATGTAGCTGCACTAGCTGTTTGGCATAGCGGGCAAATACTTGTCCATCGTAAGATAAGCTAAGTAACCTTCCTTGCTTTTCAAATAGCGATTTATTTACATCTTGCTCAAGCTTTTTCATTTGCATGCTAATTGCAGATTGAGTGCGATTTACTTGCTTAGCTGCTCGTGTAAAGCTACCTGTTTCGACAAAAGCCAAAAAGCTTCTTAATGCATCAATATCCATTTATTTATCCTATAACCTATCAGTAGTATTGATAGGTTGTATCAAAATTATCCGCTAGTCAGTAACGATTTTATTCGTTTAAATAACGCCCAGTTATTACACTAAGGAGAACAAAATGCAATTATATATTGGCAATAAAAATTACTCATCATGGTCATTAAGAGCGTGGTTAATGCTTGAAAAAAATAAAGTAAATTATAGTGAGGTGAAGTTGCCATTAGATACACCGCAATTTTATGAAGCGTTAAAAGATATTACTCCAAGTCTTAAAGTACCTAGTATTGTTGATAATGGCATACATGTTTGGGACTCCTTAGCTATTTGTGAGTATATCAATGATGTTTATCTATCAGGGCAATGTTGGCCAGAATCATTAGCGCAAAAAGCAAAAGCGCGTGCAGTAGCGTGTGAAATGCACTCAGGTTTTAATGCTCTACGTAGTGAAATGCCGATGAATATTCGTGCTAAACGCAAATTGAATATCAGTGATGCATGTAAAAATGACATTGCTCGTATAGAGCAGATTTGGAGTGAGCAGATGCTAGCATGTCGTGATCAAGGAGGTTGGTTATTTGGTAAGTGGTCAATCGCTGATGCCATGTTTGCACCTGTGGTCATGCGTTTTAGAACTTATGGCATAGAGCTAAACCCACAAGCTCGATTATATATGGATAAAGTGCTAAGTTGCCCTGTGTTAGGTAAGTGGATCACTGAGGCACTGCAAGAAACGGAAGTAGTGCAAATTGATGAAGCAGGTGAAAAGGTTAGTTAAGGATATATTATGAAAACCATAGGGTTGCTTGGTGGTATGAGTTGGGAATCTACTCAAAGTTATTACAGGCTTATCAATGAAGGTGTTAAAGCACAGTTAGGCGGATTAAGCTCAGCAAAAATAGTCTTGCATAGTGTGAACTTTGCAGATATAGAAGTGCTACAGCGTTCAGGTGATTGGCAAGCATGTGGCGACATATTGGGACAGGCTGCCAAAGGTTTAGAGCTAGCCGGTGCTCAGTGCATTGTAATTTGCACGAATACTATGCATAAAGTGGTAGATGATATTGCAAAACATACCTCGTTGCCGATTATCCATGTGGCAGATGTGGTGGCTGAAAGCCTAAAAGCACAAAAGATAAAAACAGTATCTTTACTTGGTACGCGGTTTACTATGCAAGAGCTTTTTTATATCGAGCGGCTGCGAGAGCATGGCTTGTCAGTGATTGTTCCACCTGAGCATGAACAGCACGTAGTTGATAATATTATTTATCAAGAGCTATGTATGGGTAATATTAACATTCACTCCAAACAGCAGTATTTAAACGTTATAAACGCACTTCAGGTGCAGGGCGCTCAGGCGGTAATTTTAGGTTGTACAGAAATAGGTTTATTGATTAGTCAGTCTGATTGTAAATTACCCTTATTAGATACTACTCAGTTACATGCGCAAGCGGCTGTAAAGTTTGCATTGCAATAAGTATCAGTACTTATCGTAATTTATTACTAGCCGGTAAGTCACATTTTGGAAATGAGAATATACATGTGTGATTAATTGAAGCCGACTGGTAA
>NZ_ARPN01000074.1:0-15268 GCF_054966645.1 Pseudoalteromonas sp. SANK 73390 | reverse complement strand
GCTACTTTGTCATTCGCAACGGACATAAACTATTATGCTGCATTGCTCATTTCGCGTAATGAAAGCCTTTGTTTTGAAAAAAATTCATACCTCAAAAAACAACAAACCCTTTAAAGGTGTGTACGCAGTTCAAATAACTCAGGGAAAAAACTAATATCTAATGCTTTTTTCAAGAATCCAACACCAGATGAACCGCCAGTTCCTACTTTATTACCGATTATACGTTGCACGGTGTACATATGCTTAAAACGCCATTGTTGAAAGCTATCCTCTATATCAACGAGCTTTTCGGCCAGCTCATATAAGTGAAAGTATTTGTCAGAATGCTTGTACACGGTTAACCAAGCTTCAAGCACACTTTGATTCGCTTCATAAGGCTGACTAAAATCACGATTTAGTACGCAGTCATCAATTGGTAAACCCTGGTCTTTAAGTGCTTTGAGCGCTTCTTCATAGAGGCTTGGTTGGTGCAAAATATCACTCAGCTCTGCATGCACTGCGCTGTTACTTTCGTGCACTTTGAGTAACTCAGTATTTTTATTGCCAAGTAAAAACTCTATTTTTCTATAGCCATAGGATTGAAAGCCTGAAGAGTGCCCCAGTGCATCACGAAATTTTAAATAATCAACTGGGGTGAGAGTCGAAAGTATCCCCCAAGATTGGGTGAGCTGACTCAAAATTTGCTTAACACGCGAAATCACTTTAAAAGCATGGCCAAAGTCGCCGCTTTTGATATTTTCGATGGCTTCGTTTAACTCATGGCCTGCCAATTTTAACCACAACTCACTGGCTTGGTGGATGACAATAAATAGCATTTCATCGTGTTGATCAGATAATGGGTGTTGTGCGTTTAGTATTGGTTCTAAGTTTAAGTAATCGCCATAAGACATATCGTCTTTAAAGTCGGTATGAATGTCTTTTTCCATAGCACGGTAATTACTAGATTTGTTGTCAGATTGGTATGGGCAGCTCATGTTGTTTCTCGATATCTAAAAAGTCAAAATAGTTTGAATTTATTATTCAATGACTGGCAGTTTGAGCAAGAATAACAACCAACGAACAGAACAACAAAGACGTTTAGTGTGTTAGATAAAGTAATGCGTCTACTTTACTTTACATAAACTATCCAAATTTAACAGATAAAAGCGTGTAGAACGCAATGCTGGCCAGTAAGAGCTCTGTTAGGTCATTAAAGTAGCTGCTCATAACCGAACAGCTGTACAACCCCTAAGTTAACGCCCGGGCTTATAAACAAAAATTGATGCAACGACTATTGCAGTAAATCAGGTGCATTTAAATCATATTGCCAATTTTTCCATTGTCCTTTTTGCTTGAGTACATCCATAGTATATTTATGACCGTTTGCATCATCTAACATTAAAAACCCTAGATTCAAATTGCCAGATAAAAACTTGCCTTGCCATTTTTTTGGCTTGAGGTACTGGGTATTTCTCTTATGAAAGGGGTTAATTGATAAACCAAGCACTGTTCCTGAGTGCAATATTTTTAATGTTGTTTCAATGGCGCCTGTTGGTTTGTTTGAAATAGAGCTGCTGGTTAATTGCCAAAAATTTACAGTATGTGAATTGGCTGGATGAGGTATTTTCTTTACACGACAAAAACCATAGTGTACGTCACCTGAGAGGATGTAGCATTGTTGTAAGTGACTTAAACTCATCAGTGCTTCGCATAGTTTAGCCAATTGTTGTTCGTCGCTTATCCAACATTCACCATCCATAAATGTAGACCCGCCATGGCGAAATGTTTTAACTACGCCAAGCTGCTTTTGTTCCAGTTCAGAAAAGCCAAAAACGGGCGCAGGTGAAATGACCAGTAGTTGCTTCGTATTATTATCTAGTGTTGCAAGTTGCGCTTTTATTGTTGCTAACGCAGGGTCATCAACCAATAATGGAAATAAGCCTTTCTCATTTTTAAACGTCCTTTGTGTACGGGTGTCGATGAGTAAAGCGGGTGGGTTGCTGGGAATTAAAGTAGTAAAGTTATGTTGATTGAGTTGCATGAATACATTTTGATAAAGAGGTGCGTCATAATTATTAAGGCTACCTATTAAGGTAGGAAGCAGGTCATTGATAAGCGTTTGATGTTGGGTTGGTGAATTACCCCATGCTTGGCAAATGGTAAAAGCCGCTAAAGCATGAGTTACAACTTGTTGTCCTAAGTGACCATGGTGACTTAGCTGCTCAGTAATTTTTTTGGTAAGATTCCAATCATCAGTAACTTCATGATCATCAAACATCATATAACTGGGTACATGAGCAAGTAAGCGGCGGACACGCCAGCTTTGCTTAACAAAAGATAGGGCTTTATCGTAGCTTTTCCATATATCATTTAAACGCCGAGGTCGTTCATTTGATGGTGGGGCTAAGTCATGGCATAAGCCACCCCATGCGAGCATATACATCAACATATACTCTCTAAAGCCTAGTAAATGATGATCTGCGCTTTGACTATAAAACCCTTCTTGCTTGTTTAACAGTCGTTGACGATTTTGCCAGCCTAATTCGTCTAAGCTAGGTTTCCAATGAGAGGTGTTGTTATCTACTGCGGGTGCCAACGCCTCATTATTAAAAAGCATTTGTGATTGCTCAAAAATGTATTTAGCAATTTGAGGGTCAACGTCATCGGCATAAATTTGATCGCCAGTAAAAAATGCAATGTCTGGGAGTGAGTCGAGCTTGTTGCGGTTTTCGACTCGTTTATCAAAAGCTGCTAATGCATCTTGCTTTGTACCATGAGGTTTGCGACAAGAAGCATTCAATATTTTTTGGTGTTTAGAAAAGTAGCGAAAGCAAGGAAGTGTATGCCCAGGGTATGTTGGTAGCGGACCATTAAAATACTGTTTTTGAATAAGGCTATCACCCTGATATAGCAAGTCGTAATGTACATAATCTCCTTCAGGCCAACCAGCTTGGGGAGCTTGTAATGTGATGAGTATGGCATGCAGCTGGCCGGTGAGTTTGATGTATTCAGTGGTAGCCGTATTGCTAATGGGTTGTAACTGCACACTGGTATTTGTGCTTAGCTGCTCTTTATCAAATGTACCATTGATTATGAGCCAAATACATGCTTTGGTTGCCTCTACTCGCCTAAGTATAGGGCCGCTTAGTACTTTCATATCCTTTGTTCCTTAAGTTGGCTAAGTTCAGTTTAACACTGTAAATATAGAGTATACGGTAACAGAAGTGACATAAATTCTTGTATCAAAACGCACATTGAGCCTTATGGCTCTGACGGGCACTGAACTTAATGGTTGCCTTGATGTTTTATTTGATTACTAACGACCTCTTTTGAACATGTTCTAGGCGTTACACAAGCCTAACCAAATTTGTTTATTGATTGCTAGTCTATACTCATGCTTGAGGAGTGATATGCACGGATGCTGATAATGCAATTTGCATAATGATCAACTGTATCAGTGTAGTTAAGAGGGCGGTTATGAAAGTGGTGGAATTAGGCGAGTATTTACGTACTGGCTGGGAAAAGCTTGGCGATGAACAGGAGGTGTTTTTACACAACCTACATACCGAGATGGAAAACATAGCGAGCCTATACGAAATGGATGTGAATATAGATAAGGCTGCGTTTTCTAATTTGTTTTTAAAGCTTGTTGCTAACGAACACACCTCGGTTGATATTTTAAGCTATATCAGTGCTGATAGCAGTAAGTGTAAAGCCGACAAATGTATGCTCTTTAGTACGGCAGTTAACTCATCTATTAAGCAGTTAGATGCATGGTCTCGATTTAGTGAAAAAGAGTCATTGGCGTTTCGTCATATTAGCCAAAAAATGTGTTTTATGTGTACCAAAAGAACAAAGCTTGATGTGATATTAAGCAAAGAACTAAAGCTATAACTTTATTTAGTGCAATTGGTAATATAGATGATGAAGTAGCATATTGGGAGCAATCAACTGACACTCCCTCCTTGCACCTAGGTTGTTTAAACATTGCCAAGGCAATAATCATGACCATTTTTAGCTGTGTACTGCTTACAAAATGCGGTGTGCTGTACGCCTGATAGGAAACTCATCCACAACTTATTGAGTTCTGTGTCAGACGACACAGCACTCAGTGGTGTTTCTACTTGAATATCATCAATATTAGCACGGTCAAACTTGCCCGATACACCACAGCGGTTAAATGTGATTTCTATGTGTAAGTCATCTGATTTTTTTAGCAAGATAGCACTGGGATCATCACGGTGACCGCATAATGCCACAAATTGTTTGGGGTATTTTAAGCCACAGTGACTGCCATCAGCAAAAAATGCCATTACGTGATTGTAGTAAACTACATAATGAGTGGCTTGTAGGTGAGAGCCATGATCAAGTGGGCAGTGTTGATCTAGGTATTGTTTTGCTATATCTAGCTTTTCGCAGTGAGTTGATTGCGTGTCAAAATTTGAACGGGTTAGAGCTGTCATAAAAAATGCCTCATTCTTAGTCGCGTTAGTTTTAAATGCTGTGTGAGAGTGTTCAAACTTAGTGTATGTGACTTTTGTCTATAATTTCACAAAAAGAATTTTACAGTGTAAATTTTACAAATTGTGTTATTTTTATACATAGGCAGACATCCTTGTTGGTATAAAAATAATGAAAAAAGAACAAAGTTTGATGCGAAAATCTCACTTCTTAGGTACTAAAATACGTAACTTGCGTAAGCGAAATCATTTAACATTGGAAGATTTGTCAACACGTTGTATTCGTGTTGACCCACATACGGCCCCTTCTGTATCTTATTTATCTATGATTGAGCGTGGTAAGCGCACACCAAGCCAAGACATGTTAGAGAATTTGTCAGCGGTATTTCAAAAGCCTGTGACGTGGTTTTTAGATAATGAACCAGAAGCTGCCAGTATTACGCCTACCAAGGGAAACCATGGTGGAATTGTTGGTATGGCACTTGAGCCCAACTTTTTGTTCTCAAATGATATTTTGCAAATTGCAATTCCAGAAATGCTTTCGCAAACGGGGATCAGTGGCCGTCAATTTGCGCACTTGTTGATCCGCGCCCATCAAGAACATCATCAAAACCATTTTCCTGATTTAGAGCGTGCTGCTGAAGAAGTTGGCAATAAAAACCTATACTTAAGCAGTGATGATCTAATGGCGATTGCAACACAACATGGCTTACAAATACGTTGGTTTAACCGTTCTTGTAACAGTAAGTTGAGTGATGAGGGAGAGATCACCAGATGTCTTACTACCTCTTATTTTGAGCTGCCTAATATTGTGTATTTGAATGAGGCGCTCAAGAATAGGCAAAGTCGATTAAAATACGATTTAGCTGTGCATATTGGTCATGCAGTACTGCATAACCAAGAGGGTTTACAATGTCAGCTAACCATTGGTGGGCGTAACGATAGCACCGAGCCTATGCATAGCACACCCAATGCACAAGATATTCTTAATGCATGGCGCGATTTTGAGGCGAGCTTTTTTGCTGGGGCACTGCTTTGCCCAAAAGTACCCTTTAGACAATTACTCGATAGTCATGGTTATGAAGTGAGTGTTCATAAAAGGCTCGATATTTCAGCATCTGTCGCAATGCGCCGTATGACGGTGGTATCGCCTTACCCGCATTGGCATTATTTTGATGCTTATCAACCGGGAAAACTAAAAGCAGTATATCGCGGTAATGGTATTCCGTTGCCCTGGGGGAATATGCGAACGGTGCAAGACCCTTGTCAACACTGGGCGGTATTTAGGAAATTTGCACAGCTGTCAACGCAAAGCAGTACTCAGTTGTCGATTTTATTGGTCGAGGGTAAACCAAGGCTATATTGTTGTGAATCGATGCAAGTTGAAGATTTAGCCGGGAATCCTCATGTACTTTGTGCGGGGTTAGACTTAAACCCTGCCATTGCAGCTCAAGGACTAAATGCACAAGGGGTTGTCTCTGAATTACAAGATCTTTGCATTAAGCACGGTGGATCAAGTGTTATTCCACATCAACTAAAGCAACAACTAATGAGTGTGGCTAGAATTTTAAATATTGCTTGGGTCGAGCGTGCGTTAAGTGGTGATGTAAGAGTAATATGTACTCGGGGTAATGCCTGCCCACGTGAACCTGGTTGTTATGAGGGCGATAAATCGTGAGAATGGAATGCCATCCTAGTCCAAATTTGAGCCATTATGTTGAGTGCTTTTACTTACAAAAAATAGACGGTAATAACTGTATTATTCCGCAAGGGGTTTTTGATATTTTTATCAATGCTAAAGCGTTATTGTATGGTTCAAGTCAACAGTATTTGGCACCTTCAATGTGGCTTGCTGGACAGCATACTAATGTATACGAGCTTGTGGCATCAGAACCTACGTGGATGTTTATAATTCGTTTAAAACCATTTGCTTTTTTACCGTTTTCACAAGTAAATGCGCAAGAAGTAAAAAATTCGATATGCAATATTTCTCATAGTTTCAATAGCACCGGATTGCTAAATGAACTGCTAGATAATTTACATGAGCTTACTGAGCTGTCTGTTAATATGTGCCTACAAGTTTGCACTGAGCATGCTCAAAAATGGCTGCTAAATAATGTACTAAAAAAGTTAGATTTTACTCTACCTGAGCTTTTTCGAGCGCAAACGAATTACATTCTTCATCAAAAAGGGGATACAACAGTCAGTCAGTTGTGCCATCGCTTTTCTTTAAGTAAAGTTACTATGCGGCAGCGCTTTTTGAACCACTGTGGATTACCGCCAAAACAACTGAGCCAAATTTGGCGTTTGAATCACTTCCTATTATTAGCGAAATCTCAGGAGCATCAATCTTTGACACAGGCAGCACTTGGCGCTGGGTTTTATGATCAAGCTCATCTCATCAGAGAGTTTAAGGGAGTATTCAGTTGTACCCCACGCGCATACTTAAGTGATCAGCACATTGAACGCTACACATTACTGCAAATAAAAAAGCGTTTTATTGGTATTTATGATCCACGCACGCTATAGGCGCTAATTATTGTTGTTTTCAGCAATCTACTTTGTTTAACCGTATTGCATAATGAGTTGCTAATTTATTTTTGAGTATGAGCAAGCTTATCGCATTGTTACTGTAATTGAGCTTTTATTTGATCTGCGTTTTTTCATCTGAAAAAGTGGGCACGTATGTTATTGATTGAACACGTTGGCCTTTGAGTGTGTTTGATATTTAAATTTGTCCTCCTTTACTTTTTTACAATTTGCATGATATTTATTTAGGTACAATCAAATTTTATACTAATCAGCTTAATTAAGTGATCTATTCTGAGGCAATGAAACTTGGTCGATAGCGTTGCTCTCGTACTTTGCTATCGTCATGAGGCCTACATTCATATAGGCATAGCAGGAATTTCGATATTTAGTTGTTCTAAATGAGATTTCTAACATAACTAGCGTCAGGTTGAGTGCCTCAAAATGATTAAATATTATTGCGGGTTGGTTTTATTGTCACTTCAGGGAACATAACTATGAAACGTACCTTAATTCACACTTTCAATGCACTAATGCTCAGCGCAATGTTATCAAGTGCTGCTTATGCCATTGAGGTATCACAGCAAACTAAACAGCAAACTATTTCAAAACTGTCTGAGTTATTAATTGATGAATATGTGTTTGAAGATGTTGCCAAAGACGTAACTGCTAAATTAAAGGCTGATTTTAACTCAGGTAAATTTGACTCATATCAAGATGGTGAAAGTTTTGCTAAAGCATTGACTACGTGGTTACAAACACATGCTCAAGACCGCCATCTAAGAGTAAGAATGAACCCTAATTCCGATGATGTTGTTGGTGCACAGGCACGATTGAAAAAGCAACTTTTGAAGCCTGCACGTTTAGGGGTTGGCTCACAAGGAGTTATAAAAACCGAGATGCTAGAGGGCAATATAGGTTACCTGAAATTGACCAGTTTCCGCTCTTTAGAGGACGCAAAACCTTTTTTAGACTCTGCCATAAAATTGTTGTCTTCATCTGAGGCTGTGATCATTGATTTGAGAAAAAATGGCGGTGGCTCACCTCAAACGGTACAGTATTTGAGTAGTTACTTTTTTGCTGAAAAGCTGTTGCTCAATAGCTTGTATTATCGTGAAGGTAACGAAACGATAGATTATCATGTGCTTGATAAGGTCAATGGTAATAAGCTTATTGATCTTCCACTTTATATATTAACGAGTAAACGCACTTACTCTGCAGCGGAGGAGTTTAGCTACAATATGCTTACTCGCAATAGAGCCACACTCATTGGCGGTATCACGGGTGGGGCAGCAAACCCAGGTGGTATGTATGTAATTAACGATTTATTTCGTACCTTTATTGCGACAGGCACCGCTATAAATCCAGTGACAAAAACAAACTGGGAAGGAGTGGGCGTTCAGCCTCATGTTAAGGTCGAGCCAGAAGAAGCGCTTGATAAGGCAATTGAACTTGCTAAAAAGGCAGTTGCTAAGCGTTGGCAAGCGGCTAAGCTGCAAAAGCAAAATAACTTAGAAAAGTTGTTTAGCTTGCTTGTTAATATCAAAGAAAATACATCGGTAAGCGAGCAGCAAAAACATGGGTATCTAAGTCAACTTAGCGAGTTGTTTGATGATTTAAAATTAGATCGTTCTGCGTTTACCAGCTTAGCTTTAGATGAAATCGAACAAAATCCAAAATTTTCAGCGTTGTTACTTGAGGCAAACATCCAAAAGTTCCCTAATGCAGGCTATGTATATGGCTACTGGGCACAAGCATTGGCTAATAGTGGGTTAAAAAGCAAGGCGAAAGAGATTTTAGCTCTGGGTATCAAACAGGCAGGTGATGAGTATCAAAGGCAATTTTTGCAAGGAGAATTGGCTCAGTTAGAAGCTGATTCTTCACTGTAACAATAGTCAAATATGCAGCTTTATTTTGATGCCACATCTGATTTTATGTGGCTAGTTTGTTTTTTTCTATAGTTTTCAATGCCAAATATGGCTGTCGTTATGGCCCTTCAATGAGAAGGGGGCTTTAATTATAAGTGGTCTTACTTATGAAACGATTAGCTATTTTTCTTACAATTTGGTGATACCTTAGTTGTTAAAGGAGGAAATCTCTTAGAAGTACGCTCGGGTAGTGAGGTGCCCAACTAGAAAGGTTATGATATGAGTATATCTATTTGGTTTATATTTTTGGTGCCACTATTTGCACCGATTGTATCGTTAAAGGTATTTGGGCTCTCAGGTAGGCAAACATTTGTAGGCTTTATTGCGTATTATAATTTATGGCTGTATTTTTTAGCTTTTGATTTGGTTAAGTATTACTTTGCAACTTTTATATACCTCTTGGTTTGCACATTACTTTTAGCTGGGTTGTTGTATTACCTAAGCGATGAAGTTCTATCGTATCTTGGGTCGGCTAAATTAAATTTAAGCTTGTTTGCTGCACTACTGATTATTTCGATGGTGTTGAATTATGAAGGCTTACAATGGTTTAGCATTAATATACTGTTAATGCAGTGCATTTGCATTTTCGTTGCATGGTTAATGAGTAAAAAGCGCGCTAACCATGAGGTGTAGGAGCGGGCAATGCCGCTCCCAAAGTAAAGTTAGTCTTGTTCGCTTTCATCAACTATATAATGATGGTTATTGTGTAGCTCCCTGTCCACTTGGTCATTTAAGAATGAAAACGTCATTGGACGATTTGCTGCATCAAACTGACCATCATTTTCAATGGTGTTATTGCTGATTACATTTGGTGCCGATGTATTAGTCGCATACAACTTTATGCCGTAGCTCTTTGGCTGCACAAATAGGTTATCTTTATAAATATGCGGTAAGCCGCCACTATTTTGGTTATTTTGTTGCGCCGCATTACGTGCAAAGATACCGTTTTCACCAGCGTAGATAATATTGTTGTTAGTAATTTCGAGGTTATCACCATCGAGCATCATGCCATTACCGCCGCTGCGGTAAATTAAATTATCACTTACTTTCACATTGTCACCACCAACTTGAATGCCAGTATTTTGCCAAACAGGCGCAAATGGGCTCACACCGGTACGATAGATTTTATTGTGAGTGATTTGCGCATCACCTTGCACCGCGTTTAATTGGATACCATCGGCTGCGATGTATTCTAATTTGTTGTTATGAATACGCACATTTTCAAGTTTATGTGGATATACAGTAGTTGCTACGCCATCACATTCTAGTGTTCTACTTAAACCTGTGTAACCTACATACATACCTTCACCTTCTTCGGTGTGATGAATGTAGTTATGGTGAATATTAATGCCTGTCATCGTGAAGTTTTCTGCCCAAGTTGCTGGAGAACAATTTGGGTCGGTTTTAATTAGCATACCAGCAAAGCGGGCACGATAGATTTCGATATTATCGACTTCAATTTGCTCGCTAAGTTGGCCAATGCTAAGTGTTCCACCTAAGCGAATACCATAGGGGTTTTCAGAGCCAACCGGTGTTGACGTCACCCTTACCCATTTTGATTGCTCTATTGCAATACTGTATTCATAAGGCTTACTGATGACTACACCATCTGCATTTGTGATGGTAATGGGTTGTGATTGATTGCCAACCACATTTTTTACTCTCAGTGGTCCACGCTCTCCAGCAGCAAGACAGATAGTATCCCCGGGTTGAACATTCATTTCAGTACCATCAACCAAGTAGTGAGATGAAGGTATGTTGAAGTCACAGGTAGTCGGTTGCTCTGAATTGGCTAGTGCAATAGCAGGTTTTAGTAAAGGCAGGCTAAATAAAATACCCAATGTCAAAGTAGAATGCTTCATAAAATGTCCCTAATGTGAATTATGTTTGTCCACAATAATTAAACAGGATTAATTGGCTGGTGCAAGTGATGATTAGGGAGAATTGAAAATATACGAATAATGTATTGATTTATTGCTAGAGGAAAACGAAAGTGCAATGCACTTTCGTTGGTAAATACTTGTTACAGCTTATTGGCACTTGATTGTAGAATAAAGTGGGTAACAAGCTGTTGCATCGCCTGTGTTTGGCTATTTTGTGCGATACTAGTTGTGATTCGCAACTGGTATTGCGCTTACCCTAGTTTATCTTTGACCCGTGCGTATTGGTAATAGGCTAATTGGCCAAATCGTCTAAAGCTGGCGAAGGGTAAATACGGCAGGGGAGTTTGATATAAAGGTAAATTAGGCACTGCTTTTTGTGCAACCAATTGAGCCATTCTGTAGGCGGCTTGCGCGCTAAATGATACACCCGCACCACAGTAACCAAGAATATAGCCTACGTTATTATTTAGATAAACATGGGGCATGTCATCCAGTGCTGCTGCAATAAAGCCATTCCAGTAATAGTCATGTTCAATCTTGGCAAGCGCAGGAAAGACATCGGCTAGTCCTTGCTTTAAATTATTAAGATAAACTGGGGAGTCTTGATGTTTTGCAAAAACAGCGCCTCGTCCACCAAATAAAATGCGCTTATCTGGTAATAAACGGTAATAATACTTTAGAGTTCGAGTGTCCATGGTGACTTGATGGGTTTTCAAGCCAGTCAGCATAAGTTCTTCTTCACTTAATGGACGAGTGACTAAAATACTACTTAAAATGGGCAGGTAGCGATTATTTATAAGTGAATGAGATTGTTTGTTATTATAAGCATTGCCAGCGTAGACTAGAGTCTGAGCAGTGATCGATATATTATTGACGCTTAACCTATGTTGTTTATTCTTTGACTCAACATGAGTTACGAGTGAGTTTTCATATATATTTACACCTGCGTTAATTGCCATATCGCGATAGCCAAGTAGTAACTTCAAAGGGTTCACGCCGAATCCATCAGGTAAGCGCATTGCACCAAAAGCTTGTTGATTTAACATATAGTTTTGCTCAAGCTCTGATGGTGCTAAAAATTGAGCATTGCCGCCTAAGCTCTGCAAAAAGTCTGCTTGAGCGCGTAGGTTTTGCATGGCTTTTTGATTATGAGCCACTTTTAAATAACCCTTAGCTTGAGGCTCGCAATCAATATTATGGTCGCTGATCAAAGATTCAACCCGACTCACGGCCTCACTAAATTCATCATAAATGCCTTGGCAGATATCCACTCCCCACTTGTTAGCCATTTGCGGGTAACTTAAACGTCCAGATCCTTTTAATACAAAACCAGCATTACGTGCACTGGCACCAAAACCCACTTGATTCGCTTCAAGAACGCAGCAGCTAATATTGTGATGATGTGCTAAATAGTAGGCCGTTAATAAGCCGCTGAAACCACCTCCAATAATTGCGACTTCAAAATGCGCATCGTTGTTAGGTGCCTTATTTGGCGTTGGCAAATCTATGGTACTTGCCCAATAGCTAGGTGCGTAGCCAGACGCTTGACAGTTCATATGGGTTAGTGGGTCATAATGGTTGTTGTTCATAGTCATTTTATTCTTAAAGGTTAAAATAGCAGTACCATTTCAGCGGCTTGGCAATGACACTCATTACCGCATAATGTGCATTTATAGCCATCATTTATGCAGTTTTCTAACCAACGGTCATTATGCGTTTTAATTAGTTTTCCGCCAGCTTTGGTAAAATACTTAACCGCGCCATCGCCTGGACTTTGCATCCAAAGGTGGGATACACCAGCTAATGCACCTTGCTGCCTTAATGCCACAACTGAAGCATGTAATAACTTGGGGCCAATACCTTGTCCTTGCGCCTCAGGCGCTACAGCAATACATTTAAAGTATGCCATTTGAGATGGTAAAACGGGCCACGCTTTTGGGGTGCACCATTTATCTATAGGCCACTGCTTTGCGGCGTAACTGGTTCTAAAGCCAATAAGTTGATTTTTTTCATCAAGTGCTACAAAGCAAGCGTTAATCTCAAACTTAGTTCCAGCTTCAACCATTTTTTGTATACCCTGCATATCAAGGTAGTTTTCACCGTGCACTTGGTTAGCAAGCTTTACTACGGCCTCAAAATGCTCTGAACGCAATTGCGTTATAATCATACTCAATTTACCTGAATTATTTTCACTTTATTACCTTACTGTGAATTTGATAATAAATCTTCATGAAAATGCAGGTACAAGGGCGTTTAGATAAATTATTTTATTTAAAAATGAATAGATTGCATATTTATGCTTTTAGTTTTGAATGCTAATTGAGCTATTTAATTGTTACATTCCTTCACATAAACTCGTTGACAGCGATGTCATTTGGTTAATACTCTTAATTCAGTGTGTAAACTTTTTGTTTCTCACTCGATACAACATACAAAAAAGGAAGAACAACATGTATAAGTTAACCCCTATTATGATGGCGCTAAATTTAGTTGCCATTACTTCTGCAAGTGCAATGACAATTGAATCTGACCCGCAAAACCCTGGTGGATATTTAGTTTCAAAAGCTGAATTAGCCGAGGCAGCTACAAGCAAAACAAGCAATCCGATGTATGCAACTTGGGCAAAAGCGCTACAAACACTTGATAACACTTCTGTAGAAGCAATTCTGCCGGGTCGTGCTGCAAACCCAAGTAATGTGAAGCGGGTAGAAAGTGTATTCCCGCAAGCCCAATGGGACTTTTTAACGCACATGGCGGCGCCAGAATATACCTACACGCGATTTTTACGTGCTATTGGTAAGTTTCCTGCATTTTGTGGCGACTATACAGATGGCCGAAATGCAGATGAAATCTGTAAAAAATCAATTGTTACTGCCTTTGCACACTTTGCACAAGAAACAGGTGGGCATATTGGCAAAGACAATGTGTCTGATAACCCGCAAGGTCTAGAGGAATGGCAACAAGCATTAGTGCATGTTAGAGAAATGGGCTGGGCAGAGGGCCAACCTGGTTATACCACTGGATGTGGCCAAAATGATTGGCAAAACAGACGCTGGCCATGTGCAGATGGGCAAGGATACTTTGGCCGTGGCGCTAAACAGCTCTCTTATCATTTTAACTATGGCGCATTTTCAGAAGTGATGTTTGATGGCGATGCGACAGTATTACTAAATAATCCAGGGTTAGTAGCCGACTCTTGGTTAAATTTAGCGTCGGCTATTTGGTTCTTTTTAACACCACAAGCGCCAAAACCTGCCATGTTACATGTGATTGATAGAACATGGTCACCATCACAGCGTGAGCAAAATGCTGGAATTGGCTACGGGTTTGGTACTACGATTAATGTGATCAATGGTGGTATTGAATGTGGTGCACAAAATAAAAACAAAGGCCAACCGGTTAATCGTATTCGTTATTGGGAAGGGTTGTCGCATTATTACAACATTCCTATTGAAGCTGACGAAGAGAATACTTGTTGGCAGCAAACACCTTATGGAAGTTTGAACCTAAATGGTGCCACGGATGTGCTTTATACAAACTGGGAAGGAGATTGGGCTTATTACTCAGATAGACCCGGTGGTTTCTCATTTGAATGTAAATTGGTGGGTTATCAAACTGCTTACTCTGCGCTGGTTCCGGGTGATTATGAAAAATGTGTAACTAACTTCTATCAATCGCATGCGAGCTGGCCTGCTGTAAGAGTGGTAGACACACTTGAGCCTCCTGTAGATGAGCCTCCCGTGGGTGGTGTGGCTGGTTGGGATGCAGATAAAGTATATCTAGGTGGCGACCAAGCAAGCTACAAAGGCGCGATTTACGAGGCTAAGTGGTGGACTAAAGGTGATATGCCAGATAACTCTCAACCTTGGAAGTTTATTCAAGATGCAAAATAACACATAAAACTCGTTATTTAGTAAAAAGCCGATAGCGGGCACTATCGGCTTTGTTGTTAAACGTAGAGTAGGCTAGTTCAACAAAAATCATCCATGCTTTGTATTACTGCCTAACCATTACCTACGTATAACTTACTATTTAGTAAGAAAAAAAGATGATGTTTGGCTATGCAAGCTAGATATATGGTTATGGTAACTGATGATGAGTTTCTGGCAATAATAGATATGTAAATAATTGTTAAAATGGGAACTATTTATTGGGAAATTAAGCGTGTTGTTTAGTCGGAAAAGAATTTACTCTAAATCGTTTTAATGATCTAGCCTGACTAGAATTATTCGCTGTAATAACGAAAAAAAGTTACAATTAGCGCTGATATTATTGAATAATGAGGTTGTCTGTGTACGCAGAACGTCAATATGTAGAAACGCAAATTTCAGCTCTAGAGCAAATCATGTTTACAGAGCAATATGCTGACAAAGTGATCGAAAGAGTACTAAGCGAGCAGTCATATTGGGACCTTTTAAAAAGAAAAACTTTTGTAACAGACACCTATAATATTATCCGCTGGTGGCGCAAACTGACTGTGGCATTAAAT
>NZ_ARPN01000073.1:0-651 GCF_054966645.1 Pseudoalteromonas sp. SANK 73390 | reverse complement strand
AAAATAAACAAGACATATATGGACGCTCAGCCTTTGTCAAACAATACTAACCAATCGAGGTGACTTTTTAGTCGCCTCGTGCCTTTCTTATATTATTTACCTGCTTAACTTTTAGTTTTGAATCAACCAGTTGTGCAATGTAAAACGCTGCTCTGACATATATTCGGGCTTAACTGCATTTAGCAGTGCCCCTAATGAGCTTCGAGCCTGCATTCCCTAAAAAGTAATTCACTCACTCGGCCTGTATGGCCGTGCCCATAACGGGATAGATGCAGGCAGGCGCTGGCCTTTGTTCATCAATAAAAATAAGCAGTGATAAAGGGTTGCTAGGTGCTCACAACACCCACTCGGGCTGGTTGCCCTTGTCTCGAACGAGCTTACCTAACAACCAAAGATAGAAAAAATCAAACATTATGTGTACCGCCTTGTTGCGTAAATTGGGGCTGATAAGGTGTGTTTTTCTGTAATAATATCCACATCAGCCTTGCTAGGCGATGTGCAGTAGCAACAACTGTTTTGTTATGACCTCGTCGCTGTTTAAGCTCAGTGATCCAACGACTCAAATCATCATTTTTCTTATTAGCATGAGCTACAACGGTTCTAGCGCCGTGAATAAGTTGTTTTCTAAGATACCCATCGCCACGCTTAGTT
>NZ_ARPN01000072.1:0-396 GCF_054966645.1 Pseudoalteromonas sp. SANK 73390 | reverse complement strand
CCTTAACACTCGTGCCTGTTGAACAATACCCACTCGGATCCGTCCCCGCCAGTGGGTTATTCATTATATACGAATATGGGTTAATACCTTGGCTATTACCAACGCCCTGGATTAGCGGGTCCACACTCATAAACCTGCCAAGGTTATAATCATACACCCGACCGTTCATATGGATGAGTTCTAGTTCATCTAAATGCTCATGGTCGGTAAAGCCTCTATTTGTTTTGGTGAGGTCTTTATCGTCTAATTGCGATATCGCTTTTAAGCCACCCGTGCTGAGCCTTGGCTTACCAAATGGGTCAAAGTTGCGCTCGGCGATTACCTTACCATTATGGTCGGTAAAGAGTCGAGAAACAAAAGTGGGTGTCTTGTTTATTCGTGTCTTGTTTATTCCTT
>NZ_ARPN01000071.1:0-511 GCF_054966645.1 Pseudoalteromonas sp. SANK 73390 | reverse complement strand
CCCCCTCATAAAAACAGCAATAGCGGGGCTTCAAGGTATTAACTTATTCAAATATTTAAAACTTGCCTATTCCCATTTTTAAAACCGAAGATAGCCATGAGTTTTTAATCAGTCTATTTTTTGACAGCATACATACTAAAAGAATTGAGTCTCTAGCAAATGCTACGGCTGGAGTGATAAAAAAGCAGCTTAGCTACCCATATCATCGGAGTTAGTTTATCTCAAGTAGCAGAAAGCGCAGGTAAGCATTCGATTCAACAAGTTGCTCGTTTACTCAGAGCCCTAAAGTGAATATGTAATCAATTTTTGATCTCTGGGTTAATTAAATATTTTTGTTTTGGCAAAATTAGCGTATGTTATACAAGAGCCGTTAGGCTCTTGTCGCTCAATATACTTAATTATACATCCCATTCACTAAGCGCGAGTTTAACCATCTCATAACGCCAAGGTTGCAGTAAGTCTGGTTTGAGTAAACTTGCTCGCTCTTCAGCGGTTTTTTTCCAATTCCAAC
>NZ_ARPN01000070.1:0-448 GCF_054966645.1 Pseudoalteromonas sp. SANK 73390 | reverse complement strand
AGTTTTCTCATGTCATACGATAAATTATTAGTCGGGAGTAACGGCGAAGAGTTCCCTTATTCAGAATCATTTGATGAAGATACTTATCATTATTTAATAAGCATCGTTTGGGATGATCGTGATGGAGAATTATCTGTTTTAAATAATGGTGCTCACATCGAGTTTGACGATGATGGTAGTTGGTTGGATTTTAACTTATCACCTAAAAGCATATTCCCAGATAAAGCTAAATTAAATGACGATGAACTGTTTCAACTTCTTGTGGCTTTATCGGAAAATGAAGAAAATGCAACAACGTACTCTAAAGAAGCAATAGATAAAAAGTACAAGAAATACTTGGAGAGTAAAAAACTCTAACAAGCTGTTTAACAAGGACAAAATACAGTTGGCTTTTGCTCCTTCGTCGCTTATTCTAGCCAACTATATTTTGCCCATTAACAGGGCGTTA
>NZ_ARPN01000069.1:0-520 GCF_054966645.1 Pseudoalteromonas sp. SANK 73390 | reverse complement strand
TATTGCTACCGAACACTTTTAAACTAAATCATTTGTCCAGTTTGCTTGTTGTATCTTACCATCTAGTTCACGTAATTGTTGAGCATAAGAATCGGCTGTATTTTGAATTTCGCTGATATTAACAACACTTACCGACTTAATTTCAGTTTTGCTATAACGTGATATGTTAGGAGTTCCTTCTGAAGCAACTGATTTATACAAACTATGCCTTAACTTTAAAGTTTCTCTCTTGGATAAAGCTAATACCATTAATGTACCATCACTTAATGATATTTGATTGTTTGTCTGGTTAATACGGGCAACTAAATTTTCAAACTCAGTAAACAATCCCTCTTGTTTCTGAAGTAATTCAATTGGGCTTTCAGAAGGTTCTTCGCCTTCTTGAACTAAAACATTTCGAGTTGTTCTTTCTCTCAACTCCTGTAATTTTTGACTGATTTCTGCTCTTTGATTTAAAGCTTCAGCTAATTTCATAATATATACTCTGATTCTGATAAAATTCTAACGCCAAGCTAAGCGG
>NZ_ARPN01000068.1:0-34762 GCF_054966645.1 Pseudoalteromonas sp. SANK 73390 | reverse complement strand
CTGTCTTGGCTCCGACAGTTCAGAGCATTTAAACACGGTATTCCAACGCGACATAGTATTGCTCGTATTCTTAAAACAGTGGAAACTGACTCTCTGATTTTGGCCCAGCTTAGTTGGGTTAACGAGCAATGAACTCAATCTGACAAGCCAATTATTGCATTTGATGGAAAAACTCTGCGTGGTGCCAGTAAAAAGCGTGAGGATAACTTACACTTGGTGTCCGCTTTTGATTGTGAGTCTGGTTTAACTTTGTATCAGCGTACCGTAGAAAGTAAATCCAACGAGATCCCTGCAGTTAGGGCCTTATTAGATGTGCTCGATATTTCAGACTCTATCGTCACACTAGATGCACTACATTGTCAGAAAGCGACACTCTCAGCGCTGACTTCAAGAGGTGCGGACTATCTGGTTCAGGTCAAAGCAAATCAGAAAACGCTTTATAAAGCAGTTGCTTCGTGTTTTGAAACTGCCTTTGCCCAAGAGGGGAGTTTACCTGAAGATATACAAATCAGCAGTGGTCATGGGCGTCAGGAAACCCGCATCACTTATGCACTGAAAGCAGATAAACTGCCTGAAGAGATAAAAGCAAAATGGCCTGGGCTCACTTCACTGGTTGCGGTTGAAAGACACAACAAGTCCGGCTCAACAACAAAAATAGATACGCACTTTTATGTTACTTCTGTAGAGCCAGATGTGCAGATGTTGCAAAAAGCCATCCGCCATCATTGGCATATCGAGAACCAACAGCACTGGGTGTTGGATGTCGTGTTTAAGGAAGACGCTTGCCAGATAAGCGAGCCGATTTCGGCAGAAAATATGGCGCTGTTCAGACGGGTTGTTCGCAATTAGGTAAAGCAGCACACAGGACGTAAAGATTCGATACGTGGCAAGTGTGTTCGGGCCAGTTTTGACGATGAATTCAGGGCCGAGCTTATCTTCGGTTAATGGTAGTTAACAAAGTATGCTCTCACCCTGAACGAGGATAGGCCTTTTTAACCGAAATACAGCCACTAAATGATTGAACAAAAATAGGAACTCGGCTAAGGTTGAGGCCATACTAAAAAATAAATTAAAACGAGTAATTCTAAAGTCTCGTTAGCGCAACAAGGAGATATCGTGCCAAAATTATTTGCTCTACTTACTTCAATGTTCTTATTTATATCAATAAGCGGGCAAGCTGAAGTGTATGAATATACGAGTAATAAAGTTGATTACAAAAACTTAGTAGCTAACTTGTACCTGCCAAAGGTGGATAAGAAAGTACCAGTGGTAATTGCTTTCGGTGGTTCTGAAGGAGGTCTTGGAGCGGGAAACGCGAATGGAGAAATGATAGCACCACATGGCATTGCTGTGCTTGGGGTAGCCTTTTTTAAGGAAAAAGGTATTGCTAAGACCTTAGATCAAATCCCTATAGAATATTTTGTAAACGCAATAAACTATCTTGAGTCTCACCCATCAATAGATTCTTCAAAAATTGGTGTTGTTGGTGGTTCAAGAGGTTCAGAAGCTGCGTTCTTGCTGGCAAGTTTAGATGAACGTATTAAGTCAATCGTTGTAACTACCCCTAGCAAAGTTGCTTGGTATGGTTTAACAATACCTAAATCAGCATGGACATATAATGGTAAAGACATTCCTGCATTAAGTTTAGCTTTAGATTCTAAAGCTAAACTTTTAGAACGATTTCAAGTGGCACTTGAAAACAATGATTCTGTAAATCAATCGCTGTTCAAATTTGAAGATATTAATGGTCCAATACTAATGATTTCGGCCAAAAAAGATCAGGTATGGCCTTCATATCAAATGGCAATAGATATTGAGTCCTATTTGAAGCAGAAGAATTTTGAACATTCAGTTACGCATAACGCGTACGAAACAGGGCATGGGTTTAGCCAAGAGACTGCACCAGAGATTAAACAATCAATAATCAATCACTTCACGAGTACATTATAATTCTCACTTGTATTTGTGTGATTACCAAGGGAACTTAACGGTTAATTATCGAGTGACTTTGGCATATACACGCCCAAGTTGGCAACTTAAGCTGACTTGGGTTGTAACTTAAATTTGCGGCTATTATTACTCACTAAGCTCAATATCATATAATATGCCAGTTCCGGCATAATGATGGCATTTAACATCGACACGTTTGGTTGATGTATTCAAAGATTTTTGGCACGTAACATTTTGTGCTTTCAATCCAAAATACTGAATGTATTGTGCCACTTTTTCATCAATTTTATTTTTTACATCTATAGGTGCAGCGTTATAAAAAGTATCAAATTGGTTACTCCACTCATAAACATTTGCTTCTTTAGCAACACCTAACCACCCCATACCAATTACTGGTGATTGCTTAACATGTTGGCCTTTTAAAAACATAAATGCCAAAACGTACTGAGCGCCTTTATAACCCCATTGAGCAGGCTCTTTTAGCAAGTTAAATGCTTGCTCATAGTGACCCTTTTTATAATGCTTCATGCCATTCATTTCAGCTTTATCTAGCTTGTTTTTTTTCATATGTACATAGCCACTTGACTTGCACCCACTGAGAAAAAATAAAAAACTCATGACAATAACTGGGACCCAAATACGCATTAAGCATTCCTATATATTCGTGTTATAAGCACCGCATTTTACTATAAATCACGAAACTTGTGGACTTGTACCCTAGATAATAGTCAATTATAGGTATATTTTTGTTAGATAGACCAGTAAATAACACGTGCCAGGAAAAAGTTTGATTTACTCTTTTTAAAATTGCCTTGCGGATATGCTCTGGATACTTGAAATATGCTGATAAATTATGCCATTTATTGCGCCATGAGTTAATCACTAGCGGATAAGCGTCCCCCCATTTAGTCTCCAGTTCATCAAGAGCTATCTCTGCTGCTTCAAGCTCTGCTTCTATTGGGGGAGTGTACGCCTTTAAATAAACATCCTCATATTTTAGGCTTCTCCATAATCTTTCGATAAATACATTGTCTATCCACCGACCTTTACCATCTATGCTAATCTGTATATTTTGCTTAAGCAGCTTCTGTGTGAACTCCGTACTGGTAAACTGACTGCCTTGATCTGAGTTAAAGATATCAGGTGCTCCGAAGCGTTAAATTACCTCTTCAAACGCTTCTATGCAAAAGTGCGTATCTATAGTGTTTGAAAGTCGCCAGACAATACCTTTCGACTATACCAGTCAATAATCGTAACCAAATATAAGAAGCCTTTTGCCATGGGAATATAGATGATGTCAATTGCCCAAGCTTGATTCGGGTAAGTCACTTCGATATTACGCAACAGGTAGGGATAAACCTTGTGTGCCTTATTCGTCAATGTTGTTTTTGGCTTGGGGTAAATCGCGCCAATGCCCACCTCCCGCATTATTCTGACAATCCGCTTACGATTAACGTGGCGATTCTTTTTAGCCAGTGCAGTGCGAATACGCCGACTGCCCATAAATGGATACTGGAGGTGAATTTCATCGATCATACGGCGAAACTCAATCTCCTCAGCACAGAGGCCTATGGGCTGATATGATAGTAAGCGGTCGAGCGAGCAATATTGAGCTGCTCACACTGACGCTTTATCGATAGTTGGGTGGATTTATCCAGCGAATGCTTACGTTATGCCCGATCTAACGACCGAGCACTTTCGCCAAAAAATCATTTTCCATGGTTAACTGACCGATTTTGGCGTGTAGTTTATCTGTTTCTTCTGAGTTGCCTTTACCAGTTAAGCTTTCAGATGCGAAGATAATAGCCGCATTTTCAAGCAGTTCTTTTTTCTATGTAAAGATTTGGTTTGCGTGAAGATTGTATTTTTGTGCTAATTCAGCAACGGTTTTATCTCCTTTAGCAGCGGCCAATGCCACTTTAGCTTTAAATTCAGGAGAGTGGTTTCTGCGTTTTCTAGTCATCATCTGTTCCAATATTTTTAGTTACTATAAAAACAGAACAACCACTTAAAGTCATGTCCGAAAATTTGGGCCAGCTCTGTACTTGCCTTGTGAACAACTGAGCTCTTATTTAGTTTATTGGATTACTTTTTTTATGATTCAATATCCTGTATTTTTTTATACACATCATCTGCTTCGGCTGTCAGGGTAGAGTATGTTCTAATATCACCTCGCCTTTGTGCGTGCATGGCTTGCTCTTGCAGCATTGCGAGCTGTTTCTCAAGCTTTTTAGTTGGGTTGCGCTTAAAAAATGAAAACATTAATAACTCCAATATTGTCTAGTGTCCTTTGTATACGAAAGGCAGGTAAAAATAGTTCAACTTACATGGCTAAGGTAAATGAATATCTGTAATGTTGTAGGGTGGAAAGCTCATTTTTTGTATTAAATTTGGTGTTTACTCGGTACAAAATGTATCTTAAAAGCAGGTATTTTGCTTTATTGTTAAGCAAGTTTACTTAAGTTTAGTATAGAGTGATTGATCTATATTTTAAATATTACATAATAACAAGGAAAGTACGATGAATGTTTGGATATTACTTTCGGGAATAACTGCTTTAATTACTTCTTTAATACATATATTCGCAGGGCAGATAGACCCTATTAAACCCTTTCTTAACTCAGAGCTTCCCGATATACCAAAAGCAACCCTTTTAGGGTGCTGGCATATAGTGTCTTTAGTGTTAGTTATTTCGGGTGTAACACTAACGTATATTGGTTGGTTTAACCGCTTTGAATTACAAAACCTAGCTTTAGGTTTATCAATAACCTTTGTTGCTTTTTCATTAGTTTTTTTGGTCGTCGGTTGGTTTTTCTTTGGTTATAAAACGTTTTTTAAGTTACCTCAGTGGGTGTTATTATTGCCAATTGGTGTACTGGGTTTGATTGGCGCTATATAAATTAAGTCATAAATTTTAAGCAAGCTATGTACTAAAGTGTGCTACTACAAAATGTTTTAATATTGGCCGCGTTGATGGCAGTTGAGTGAGAATAAATGAGTAAAAGAGTCATAAAAGTTGTCAATTATTCAGAACATTGGCATCAAGCGTTCACAGATGAGAAAACTTTACTTGAATCGGTGTTAGCAGGTGCCAATATTGTTGGCATACATCATATAGGTAGTACATCTGTTAAAGGACTTTGTGCAAAGCCAGTAATTGATATGCTTGTTGAAGTTAAAAACCTGACAATGCTTGATAGTTACAATCAACAGATGGCATTAATTGGATACCTAGCAAAAGGAGAATATGGTATTGCAGGTAGGCGTTATTTTCAAAAAGGAAAGCATGAGAGAAGTCATCAAATACATGCTTTTGAATTTGGTTCGTTTGATGTAGTAAGGCACCTTGCATTTAGAGATTACTTAATTGCTTATCCTGATATTGCTAAACAATATGGTTTATTAAAGCAAGGGGGGGCTAGGGTGTGTGCAAACAATATTGATGTGTATTGCGATCACAAAGATAGTTTTTTAAAAGAGCATGAAGCTAAAGCGCTACATTGGAAAACGTTAAGTAAATAACCGTCTGATCAGGCTGAACAATTGAAAAAACAGTGTTTATTTATAAAATAAAAATGATGGCGTTTAGTATTTTATTACTGTTTTTAGCTTTGTTGCTCGCTTAGCATCAAATCGAGCTGTGAAAATGAGCTTTGTGCCCTTATCATGTGAGTTTTATGAGCCATAAACTGAAATTTTAGAGGTGAAAATAAAGTGTCAGATGATGTGATTAAACTTGTTAATTACAATGCAAAATGGGTAGACATGTTTAATGTGGAGCGTGATTTTTTGCATACGCATATATCTCAGTATGTGATTGGTTCTATCGAGCATGTAGGTAGTACCGCTGTTGAAGGTATGATTGCCAAGCCGATAATCGATATTATGGTCGGGGTTAAGTGTTTGCATGATGCTCAAGGGGCGATAAATATTCTCTCGAATAATTCATATTGTTACTATCCATACAAAGCTGATGTCATGCATTGGTTTTGTAAACCATCACCAGAAGTACGAACGCACCATTTACATTTAATACCATATTTGAGCCCTCTATGGTACGAGCGAATTGCGTTTAGAAACATTTTGCGAAACAACCTTGATGTGGCATTACAATATGCTGACCTAAAAGTAGATTTAGCTAATCGCCATAGTGAAGACCGTGAAGCTTATACTCAGAAAAAGTGGCCATTTATAAAATCTATGTTGAGTCGCTTTCAAAGCTAATTGAAGTACGAGTTATCAAGTATCGTTTCGCTCTTTATTCCCATATCAAACCACCGCAGGGTGATTTTTGTACTTAGTTATAAGTTCTCGTATAAAAATTATTTTTTGATAGATTACAAAATATGCAGCGTAAAATTCCCAAAGTTCTTATTTTAATTGACAGAAGGAATACAACATTGAAAGCATTCATACAATCATCGTTATTGATAGTGTCTAGCATATTTTTATCCGCCTGCAATGACAACCATGTTAATACTACGCCAAGCCCAGAAGTTTCAACCACAACGATTGTTGATGCTGCAAAGGGAGCTGGTAACTTTACTACTTTGGTTGCTGCACTTGAGGCCACAGGCCTTGACAGTACACTTTCTGATACAAACAGTAAGTTTACAGTCTTTGCGCCAACTGATGAGGCTTTTGCAGCACTTGGCCAAGACACGGTAGATGCGTTGTTGCAAGATACTGATAAGCTCAGCGCAATACTTGGATATCATGTTGTTAGTAGCGAAGTAAATTCACAAACAGCAATAGGGCTTGCTGGCACGACGGTTGATACTGTCAACGGTGCACGGCTCGCGATATCTTTAGATGGTGAAAATTTGTTGGTCAACACAGTAAGTGTTACGGCAACAGATATTAAAACTGATAACGGTATTATTCATGTTGTCGACGCAGTGCTCATACTACCTGTCGATCAGCCTGTCGCTGCGACTAATATAGTTCAAACTGCAGCGGCTGCGGGTAACTTCACCACATTATTAAAAGCATTAGAGGTGACAAATCTTGATGCTGTACTCAGCGATGGTTCGAGCAAATTTACCGTATTTGCACCCACAGATGGCGTTTGCAGCGTTGGGACAAAAAACTATTAATACTTTGCTGGCAAACCCTGAAACGCTTTCTAATATCTTGAAGCAACACGTTGTTTTGGGTGAAGTAGATGCAGTGACCGCGATGTCACTCAATGGTAAAAGCACGCAAACAGTGCTAGGGAATACGCTGCCAATCAATAAACGGTGTTATTCATGTGCTAAATAAAGTGATAATGCCCCCAGCAGAAGCTATTCCGTCAAGTAAAACAATTGCACAAACCCGCAGTTGAAACCCCAGAGTTGTCAACTCTTGTGAGTGCTTTGCAAGCGGCAAGCTTGGTAGAAACATTTAATGATACCAACAAGCAATACACTGTATTTGCACCAACCAATAACGCCTTTAAAAAAATTCCAAGCAGTACACTTAATACATTACTAGCAGATACAGCAGCATTGACGGAGGTGTTATCACAGCATGTTGTAGCTGGTGCCAGTATTAGTAGCTTAGAGGCATTTGCAGCAAACGCAAAGCAGGTTAAAACTCTTAACAACCAATCATTGAGCATAAAAATAATGGACTTTTCTGCTGTAACCAATACTAACAATGACGTGATAGCATATAACATGGTTAATCAGCGGTTGGTAACGGGTAATGCATCAAGCAAAGCAGGCATAACGATTTATGTGTTTGATAACGACCTTGAAAATGCGATGAGTACGTGTGTACAAACGTGGATACCAATTATTGCAACCGCCGATGAAATAAAAAATATTGATGGCCTGTCATTAGTTGCACGTAGTGACAACACAATGCAAGTTGCTTACTTAGGTCGTCCGCTGTATACATACATTAATGATTTAGAATCTGGTGATGCTATGGGGCAAGGCATTAATAATGTTTGGTGGCAAGTTAGTTTGCCGGCTACCTCATTACAAATTGCAGGTAGTAATGTAACGGTAACTGATATTCAAACAAGCAATGGTGTGGTACACCTAATTGAGACAGTTATTACTCAAGCAAAATAATACCTACGGTGCTAGCTCACTCAGAGCTAGCACCTATTCGTAGTCGGCCATTCCTGAAACACTTCTAACGCCTAATGCAGTTGCTAACATTATTTACTTACATAATAGGGAAGCAGTCACATTTATAGCTTCCATCTGAATGAAATAAGATCAATGAAGTGTTGTTTAATGACTGAAAGTAATTTGCAATTACATATTTAACCTTTGGTTGTTTATGCTCTGTGGCTAGATTTGACTAGTTTTAAGGCGCAGTGATGATAATTGTGTACATGGACATGCGGTAGCGCGTCGGCAATGGCTTTAAAACCCAGTTGAGCTTATGTTTAGTCAAAAGCCACTAATGGTGATAAATGTTCTGCCCAAGTATGATTTGTGCTTTCACCCATATTTGCCAGCGCCTGTGTTAAAAAATTTATAAATACACTGACCTTAGCAGGTAAATAGTCTCTTTTGGCATAAATCACAAATACCCCATTATCAGGTCGTGGTGGCCTAAAGAACGGGAATATAGATAAAAGCTCGCCCTTCTCGAGCCATTTTTTAGCTAAAAAATGTGGCATTTGTGCTATGCCTAAGCCATCGCTGCACATATAGGCCATCATCTCGCCATCGTCTACAACATGTGTACGTGTTAATTCATATGAGTTGTAGTTACCGTTAATATCGGGTAAAAAAACTGGCTGTAGAGTTGCCGTTTCTTTTATCCGAAAACCTATCCATTGGTGTGTATTAAGTGCTTCATCGCAGCTAGGTGTACCATATTTAGCTAAGTACTCTGGTGAAGCACATACAACAAAGTCCATTGGGCTTAGTTGTCTGGCGATTAACCTACTGTCTTTTATGAATCCGGTACGAAGCGCAATATCTATCCCTTTTTCAATAATATCTACATGATGATCAGTAATATCAAGCTCGAGCTTAATGTCGGGGTATTGTTTCGTAAATGCCTTTAATAAAGGGCGAATGTAAAGATGGGCATAACACACAGCGCTGCTGATCCTTAAAGTGCCGCTTGGTGTATCATTGATGTGTTTAAGCTGCATTTCGCACTCGCCAAGGTCAAGAAGTATTTTGCGAACGCTATGGGCATATTGATATCCTGCTGGAGTAACGTTAAGTTGCCTTGTTGAGCGTTGAAACAAGGTAAAACCAAGTTGTGCTTCCAAGCGGCTAATGGCCTTACTAACTGTTGAGGGGTCGGTGTTACAGCTTTTTGCTGCTGATGCAAAGCTACCGCCATCAAAAGTGGCTAAAAACAATTCTAAAGAGCGCATTTTATCCATTTTATATCCTTATTTACGTAGTGCCACATAGACTATAACAGTAAATAGTCATGAATTACATTCATGACTGAAAGGGGGGATTGCCAATTTTCAACCTTTTATCAGTACGTTAGTCTTTTATACAACATCGGTTTATCTAGCGAATGAGGAGGGGACTTGCATTATAAAGCAACATACAACCCTATAAAGCAAAGCAATTGGGCGTATTTCATGCTTGCATTTATTACTATGTCAGGGGTGTTTTACATTAACTTTTTACCCGCTGTGGTAAACGCATTGGTTAACAATATAGGTTTTAATACGGTACAAGCAGGTCAAATTGTTGCTTTTAACGGTTATGGAAATCTAATAGGTAGTATTATTGGCGTTTTTTTAGTTAAAAGAGTGCCTTGGCAGCGTTTTACTCTTATTCTATTAGTTTTGATGTCCGGGCTGGATCTTGCTACAGCTTGGGTTGATAACTATAGCGTTATGCTCGTTTGGCGATTTTTTAGCGGGTATTATCGGCGGAGTGAGTGTTGGATTAACTTTTTCAGTGCTTGGCCGGTTGAAAACCCCAGACCGCGCGTTTGGATTTTTATTACTGTTACAGTTTTCTCTCGGGTCAGTTGTGATCTATATGCTAAGCGCAATTGAAACACTGCTTGGTAAATACACTGTGTTTTACGTTATGGGGTGCTGTTCGCTTGTCAGCGTATTGTTTATCTGTTTACTACCTAAAATGGATTTAAAATGCAATACAGTGTATATCAAAATGCCTGTGTTAAGAATTGATAGACGTTCGTTTTTACTGTTATTCGCCATCGTATTATATCTAGGTGCCGCGAATGCAATTTGGGCTTATGTGAGCCTAATTGGTGAGCATGCCCAGATTAAACCAGAAAAAATAAATATATACATTGCTACAACAGGTTTTTTAGGGTTATTTGGGGCGCTGTTTCCCGTTATATACTCAAATCGATTTGGTCGCATGCGCCCAGTTATAATTGGCATGATAATGTCAATAATTGCAGCGGTATTACTGTGTTTTTCACATATTCCATTTTTTTACATCTTGGCTATGGGTCTGCTTTTTACTGCTTGGCCTGCTGTACATGCATATTTACTTGCAGCCAGCGCACAGCTTGATAGTAGTGGCAGGTTGAGCGCCATTACTGCAGTGGTGTCATATTTAGGTCTTGCGAGCGGCCCATTGTTAGGTGCAAGTTTGGTGAGTAATAACGAGCATTTTGAAGTCATGCTTTACACTTGTACAGGCCTATTTTTTATTAGTTTATTGGCATTCGTTAAGCTTTTAAGAGTGCCGGAACAAACACGCACTATCTCTAATTATCAATAATAACCATATATTAAAAATCTCATGCAGGTAAGCCTAGCTGGCAGCTTTTAAGGAAAAACATATGATCCGTTACTTATTAAACAAATCACTAATATCAATGAAGCACAAATATGACTATGACGTAAGTTATATGCAAGATGTGCTAAATGCAGATTTAGCTGCATTTATAAAATTTATGGCATTTCAGAGTATGTCATCTCATCAAGCCAAAATGCCTGCGAGTATTATTTTTGCTGCTAGATTGCGTGCAATCATATCTGAGGATTGTGGGCCTTGTACACAATTGGTGGTAAACATGGCAATAGAGGCAAATGTAGCGCCAGAGGTAGTGCGTGGAATTATAAATTGGGATGTAAACTCGTTATCAAATGAAATTGTTATGGCAATGCAATTTACTGAGCTTGTTTTAACTCATAATCCGCAGGCGGATGAACTACGCGAGAAAGTGAGGGCTTTGTGGGGGAGTGAGGGGGTGGTAAGTATTGCGTTCGCCATTAGCTCTATGCGTGTTTATCCATCTTTAAAGTACACCTTAGGTCATGGTAAGGCATGTTCTAAAATTCGTGTCGATAATGTTGATTTAGTGCCTACTAAACATTTGAACTAGTACTAGGAGAGTGTGATGCACCTTTTTGTTTTGGTTCTTGCTGCATTGTTAGGAGTGGTTGCGCTTGCAAATGGCGTTTTTATGACCGTAGCCCCTGAGTCTTGGTATTGGTTCGTGCCGGGGTTGCCAGAGCGCGGGCCATTCAATCAGCACTTTATCAGAGACATCGGCATTAACCACGTGTTGATAGGTATCGCGTTTGTGTATGGCGCAATAAATACCAAATATCGGTTAATTTTATGGTTAATGCCAACAGCTTGGTTAGTAAGCCATAGTGTATTTCATGTTTGGGAAATTTTGGTTGGTATTTGTGGGCCTGAATTTTTTGTTGTTGATTTTAGTGGCGTAACCTTACCAGCTTTAATTTCGTTAAGTTTGCTTTATGTAAGCTTTAAGTTTAAATCATATGATTAAGTATTTTGCGTTCTTGTTGATGCTAACAGTAGCTGTGGTGATAGGGCTTGTATTGGTACATACAGCACCAAAGCCTCGTGAAGTATCACCAATAGAGTGGCAGGCAAAACCAAAAAATATAAATGATTTTACGCTTGTGAGCGTTGAAGGTGAATTTAACAATAACGCTTTAGATGGGAACTGGACTGTTGTTGTGTTTGGGTATATCAATTGCCCAGATATTTGCCCCATGGGTTTAGCTCGGCTATCGCAACTGGCCAAGAATATCGATGGTAAATTAAAAAGTAAAAAGGTACAGTTTGTTTTTGTTTCTCTTGATTACCCATTAATGCAAGTTGTTGATGTGAATAAATATACCCAGTACTTCAATCAATCATTTATAGGCGTTACTGGGGAACTTAAGTCGCTGCGCAGTTTGGCTAATAGCTTAGGAATAAGGTTTAAAGTAGCTCGTATACAAAATACTTATTCAGTTTCTCATTCGTCAACGGTGTCTATCATTGGTCCAAAAGGGCAGCTGCGGGGGCGGTTTAATCATACCTCAAATGTAAATTATTTAACGAAGCAGCTTTTGACGTATATATTTGCAAGCGATATTAAATACAAAGACTCTTAACGCGCTTGGCCTTATTGATATTATGATTGAATTTAACATTAGCCGTCTTAAAACAGAACATGGAATCTTTCGTTTGTTCGGTTATTATGAAGGCATTACAATTACGCAGCCAAAAATAGTAAAAATTGAGATGTTAGGTACCGATGGTTGGCTTGCGTTAGATATGCGTAAAGAGGTTGTTATCGAGCTTGTATGCAAGCTGCTGCCTAGCGTTTACGAGCATTTAATTGACAATTAAAGTCTTGGTGTGAACGAATTTAATAAATAAAATTCAATAATGTAGGGTTAATTATACAAATTGGTAGTACAGATTAAACAAAAAATACTTATCAGTGCATGTTTAGTTGGCAATAATGTGAGATACAACGCCAGTTGTTTAGATATTGCGTATGATGATTTATGTTGGTTGCGTTCACATTTTGAATTGATCAGCGTGTGCCCTGAAGTGGGTGCTGGTTTGCCTATACCAAGAGCGAGTGCTGAGATTTTAGGGGGGCAGGCAAAACAAGTATTGGTGGATGAAGCAAAAGTCGTAACAGAAGATGGTACAGACTTGACTTGTTATTTTATTGCAGGTGCACGACTAGCGCTTTCATTATGTCAAAAATATAGCATCAAATATGCTGTTTTAGCACAATCGAGTCCCAGTTGTGGCAGTAGCACAGTTTATGATGGTCATTTTACAGGTCAAAAAGTAGCAGGTAATGGTGTAACCACGGAGCTTCTCAAGCAGCATGGTATTCAAGTGGTTGGTCAACATAATATAGCTGATCTTAAAGCGTTGCTAACACACTGCGGTGTTTGATTCTTCAATCACATGCTGTAAGGAGTTATTCAGAGTGGTGTACAAATATGTGTCATCTCATCAAAATACTGTCTTTTTTACTCATAAACTGGCTAGTTCTGCACAAAGTGAAGCAGTTTTCAATACTAAGCAGTTGATAATTAATCATGGTTTTAAACATTTCAGATACTTTTATTTCTCGATTGTTATTTGCCTTTTTTAATTGAACGTAGAATCCATTTGCAACTTATGGATACAATGTAAAAATGAATTATTTAATAAAATGTAATTTACATTTTGTTTACCCTGTGTTTCTATATGCGCTCCGAAAACAATAAAACTAACTAAATTACTCATTGTTGATTGCACTAAATGAGTATCGGGGGGAGAAATGTTAAATTCTAAGTTAAGTCTTGCTATTAAAACGGCTCTATTAGGGAGCATGGTATTTTCAAGTCAAGGTGTCGTGGCAAATAATGCCCAACAAGGTGCCGACAAAGAAATTGAGCGAATAGTCACAACAGGCTCACGTATTAGTCGTGCTGATATTGAGGGCCCATCGCCAGTGGTGGTAATGACTGCTGAAGATATTGATGCCAAAGGTTTTAATAATGTATTTGAAGCCATTCAATCGCTGTCGTCTGCGACGGGCTCAACCCAAGGGCAGGGTTATACCAATAGTTTTACTCCCAATGCTGAGACAGTAAATTTGCGAGGAATGGGCGCAAATAGAACCCTAGTCTTGCTTAATGGTCGCCGAGTTGCCAACTACCCCCGCGCATTTAACGGTCAGAATAACGTATTTAATTTATCAAGTATCAGTGCGGCATCTATCTCTCGAATAGAGATACTCACAGGCGGAAGCTCCGCGGTATATGGCTCCGATGCCATTGCGGGCGTGGTTAATATTATCACTAAAACAGAGGTGGATGATATTACTGTAAGGCTAAGGCATAGCACATCAGATCAAGGCGGCGGTGATAATAGTAAATTCTCAATTGCAGGCGGACTTAGCCAAGGCGATTTAAATGTCTCTTATGCACTTGAGTACTCCAAACAAGACATGTTGCTTGGTAGTGAGCGCGATTGGCTTGATGATAATTATGATGGCCCAAACACCGAGAAAGAGCCAGAATATCAAAGGGTTAATCAGCGTAACATCATGGCGGCTACCTTTGACGGTGGCTTTAAATATTTGCACCCGAATGAGTTTGGCAATAATGTTTGCGACCAATGGGATGAATACGCATTGTCAGAGCGCCCTTCGCGTGGTTTTTATTGTGGTAAAGACACCACAGGTGATAGTTCTTATATCAACGACAGAGAGCAGTTATCGCTATATACCAACTTAACATACCAGTTAAGCAATAATCATGAGTTTTTTGCTGAAGCACTTTATTGGGACAGTGAAGCAAAAAACAGAGGGGGCTATGGTATTGGCTGGGGAACAGATAGACTGCCTGAAGGCATTGCCATTGGCGACCAATGGCTTTGGGATGCCACTAATGAGCGTTATTTATACTTAACACGTACATTTAGCCCCGCAGAAGTCGGTGATGTTAGGGCGCACTTTGAAGATGAAATGCTTTACAGTGCTGCGGGCTTTAAAGGGCTTATTTTTGATGATTGGAACTATGAAATGTCGCTTTCTCATAGTGCTTCAGATAGTTTTGAGTATGAAAATCTAATCGCCTCAGATAAGGCACTAGATTACTTCCTTGGTCAACCAATTGCGGGCACAGTTAATGAATTTAACCCAAATTTTGCGCGTTTTTGGCGACCATTAGACCAAGCTGGTAGAGATGCAATCGTCGAAGTTAATGATTCATCCGCTGATGCGTCTGTTACTACCGTAAATGGTTCAATTACCGGTGCTTTGTTTGAATTGCCAGCGGGCGCAGTTGATTTTGCTTTAGCGTTAGAATGGTCAACAGAAGACTATGCCATTAGAGTAGACCCCAGAACATTGGATAAAACAACTGGCTGGGGTAATGGGCTCACCGGTACAGAAGGTAAAGGTGAACGTGATCGTTACGGTGCCGCACTGGAATTTAGACTGCCTGTAACAGAGCAACTGCAAGCCAGTATTGCAGGGCGTTATGACTATTACGACGATGAAACCGCAGTAGATGGTGCATTTACCTATCAACTGGGCTTAGAGTATCGCCCGATAGAAACATTATTAATGCGTGCAAACTACGGTACTACCTTTAGAGCACCAGACATTCACCAAGTATTTGCTGGCCCTTCAGGCTTCTATCAGTCTTTTACCGACTATTGGTTAGAGAGTAAATGCGTACAAATTGTTAATCAACAAAGCACGGGGTTGTCTGCTGCTGAAAATGATGCAATTGGCTATCAGTGTGATATGGATAGCGCTGGTAAATTACGTGAAGGACAGCGTTTTCAAGGCACACGTACTGGCAATAAAGACCTTAAAGAAGAAACAGGCTACTCAGCCACATTAGGGTTTGTGTGGAGTGTTACAGAGGAAATTGACCTAATTGCTGATTTATATCGCATTCGTATTAAAGATCAGGTTGATAGCTGGGATACCGATCACTTTTTCACCACAGAAGCAAAATGCCGCAACGGTCAAGAACAAAATCAAGCGTTGTGCGACGATGTGCTCAATCGTATTAAGCGCTTTGATGCTGCACAGCCAGATGTGGGCTTAACAGTAAATACAGCCCATACAACCTATATTAATCAGTCGTTAAAAGAGCAAACCGGTTTTGATATTAACCTTAAAACTGACTTTGATTTTGGTGTATATGGTGAGTTTGATATGGACCTTAAATTTACACATGTACTTGAAATGGTTAATCAACAGTTCCCAGGAGATGAAATTGATAAAGAGTACCGAGATAGCTACTTGAATAACGACTTTCGCTCACGATGGGATAACAAGTTTGGCTGGCGCAAAAATGATTGGGTTGTGCAGTTACAACAAACCCGCTTTGGATCTAGTTGGAACTATGAAGACCCTGATGAAATACGCAACCCTTCAGACGAAAAGCGAGCCTTGGCGGCACGCATGAAACCTTGGCTAATCTATAATTTAGGCGTGACTTATATACTAAACGATAACCATAATATTAAGTTAGGGGTTAATAACCTGCGTGATTCTCGCGCTCGAAATGATAAAAGTTATACGGGAGATGACCCTTGGTTTAACCGTGGCAGATACCCGGTAACAACGGCCGTAATGGGTCGTACTTTCTCGCTTGAATGGGTTGGGAAGTTTTAACTGGTTGTTTGGGATAGCGAGCTTTAGCTCACACCCTAAATAGAGATATAAAAATACCCAGCATTTGCTGGGTATTTTTATATTTTGTAATCTATTTTAGTAAGTAGCACTGCCTTTGGTGCGAGGGAAGGCAATCACATCACGCACGTTACCCATGCCAGTTACATACGCTACTAAACGCTCAAAGCCAAGGCCAAATCCAGAGTGAGGTACGGTGCCGTATTTACGCAAGTCACGGTACCAGCTGTAATCTTCTTTGTTTAAGCCCATTTCTTCTAAACGTGCATCGAGTACATCTAAACGTTCTTCACGTTGAGAGCCACCGATTATTTCACCAATACCCGGGGCTACAACGTCCATTGCTGCTACGGTTTTTCCATCTTCGTTTTGGCGCATATAAAAAGCTTTGATATCGCGTGGGTAGTTTTTAATAACTACTGGTGCTTTAAAGTGCTCTTCTGCTAAGTAACGTTCATGCTCAGATTGTAAATCAACGCCCCAATCAACTGGGAATTCAAACTTTTTACCACAGTCTTTTAGAATTTCTACTGCATCAGTGTAATCTACTTGGGCAAAGTCTTTATCTACAAATTCCTCTAAACGCGAAATAGCATTTTTTTCAATACGCTGCGCGAAAAACTCCATATCATCACGACGTTCTGTTAACACTGCATTAAACACATACTTGAGCATGTTTTCGGCTAATTTTGCAATGTCGTCTAAATCAGCAAATGCCACTTCTGGTTCAACCATCCAAAACTCAGCAAGGTGTCTTGAAGTATTTGAGTTTTCAGCACGGAAAGTTGGGCCAAAAGTATAAACTTTTGACATGGCGCTGGCATAAGTCTCACCATTTAGCTGACCTGATACAGTTAGAAACGCTTCTTTACCAAAAAAATCTTCACTGTAATCAACATCGCCTTTGTCTGTGCGTGGCAGATTGTTCATATCAAGCGTTGAAACACGAAACATTTCGCCTGCACCTTCACAGTCACTGGCTGTGATGATTGGGGTGCTGATCCACATGTAACCTTGCTCGTGGAAAAAACGATGTAGTGCTTGTGATAAACAGTTTCGCACGCGAGTTACTGCACCAATTACGTTGGTGCGTGGACGAAGGTGTGCGTGTTCACGCAAATATTCAATACTATGGCGCTTTGCAGCCATAGGATATGAGTCTGGATTTTCTACCCACCCTAATACTTCAACTGAGTTAGCTTGAATTTCAAATGCTTGACCTTGGCCTTCAGATTTTACTAACACGCCAGTTACTTTAACTGAGCAACCTGCTGTTAAGCGGGTAACTTCATCATAATTATTGAGCGAATTAGGAACAACTGCTTGGATAGGGTCAAAACAAGAACCGTCATGAACGGCTAAGAAAGAAATACCTGCTTTTGAATCGCGGCGTGTACGGATCCAACCTTTTATTGTTACTTGGTTGTCGACCGCAACGGTGCCCTTGAGTAGCTCCGTTATCGCTATGTGGCTCATCTTCACTCCAATGATATAAGTTACCTAATAATTATTCGATTGTACCTGATATACAGTGCAGGCACGTGACCCATATCTTACCTTTGATAAGGCAATAAAAAAACACTCAATCGCAACTCTTTTACAAGTTAATGAGGTATACACACAATTTCAGCATTGTTTTGTGCGTTTTTTAAACTGCGTTAAAGCAGGCGAATAAATTGTGGTACTCTAATAAAATAGGGGTACAGGTAATTCATGATTAAATTGAAAAGTTGTGGCATGATATGCGCCTACTTCCAGAATCGAATTGTTCAAATTTTAGGTGTTGCTATTGGCGATGAAACAAGTTTTTATTTTAAGGGGCTTACCCGGATGCGGTAAGAGCTATTACGCGCAAACACTTGCAGATGATTTAGTTGCAGGTGATGAAGGTCAATATTTAATCTGTGCAACGGATGATTATTTTTACAATGATGCGCGAGAATATCATTTTGAAAAGTTTAAACTTCCCGAATACCATAACCTAAACTTAGCACGTTTTATTAATGGCCTAAAAGAAGGGATCCCTCTGGTTATCGTTGATAACACCAACATCAAAAAGTGGGAGTTTGTGGCGTACAGTGCGGCGGCAACGGCAATGGGTTATCAAGTGAAAGAAGTGATTGTTGGGGAAGTTAAAGATAAATCATTACAGCACCTTTATGCCAAACGTAATACACATGGTGTGGCACTCAAAACGATAAGCAAAATGGCCTATTTGTTTGAATGGTAATATACCGCTAGTGTATTACTTTTAAGACCACCAGTATAATGTGTATGCAACGATAAGCGCAGGAATGGTTGAATATAAAGTAGCGAGTAGCGCTGCTTTTGGAGCCAGCGCGATGGCCGGAAACAAGGCATCACCATCGTTTGAAATAGCATTACCTGCTAGTGCACTAAAGGGAATAATACCTTGAATGTACAATGTCGTTACAACAATTTGCGGACCACACCCGGGTAGTAAACCAACCAAAACAGCCATCAACGGCGTATATAATGCAAACTCACTAAACCAAGAAGCTACGTCTAACCCGCCTACATTCACCAGTATTTCGTAGAGCATAAAACTAACAATTACCCAAGCACTGACAAAATGCGTATCTTTAATAATTTGCAAATAACGAGCAGCTTGTTTTTCTTTAATGTTTGGCTTCTCGGTAGAGGAACTCTCCATATTATTTGTAGAAGTAACAGGGCTGAATGACCAAATGATTGCAATTAAAACTGCCATCGTGCAGCCAAACAGTTCGATAGCATGAGTAAATACGCCAAAATCAATGTTAAATGCCATTAATAGAGCAATAATAAGACACGGCAACATAATTATTTGCCAATAGATGATACTAATTTGATCAGCATAACTGATTGGTTTTGTACGCATTTTCATTAGGGGCTTTGCAATAGCACTGGCAGGCAAAGGGTTACAAAACCGATTAACTGCTATACCACTTAAAAAGCCGACCGAGATACCAAGTAGCAATATTAGCAATCCTTCAAATGGCTTTTGCGCTAACAATAAAAAGGCGGCATCGCCCATTGTTGCCGTTAACACCGCAACTAGGGCGCCAAAACTGGCTTGACGTTGAGTAAATTGTGTTACGACTACGATAGCGCCGCCACAGCCAGGCAAGGCGCCAAGGAAAGCTGCAAATGCAACCTCTAAAATAGGTGAACGAGTATGTAGTGCGCTCAGTTGTAAGTTAGGAAGTTGGTCAACAAGGTGGCGGTAGAGGTAAAGCGTAGACGCAACAAATATGGTCACTTGAAAAAATGCATCGGCCAAAGTTGTTATTGTCACCGACCTAAGTGGCGGGTAAGCGATAGCCAAAGCCAGTAAAATAGGCAATAACAGGCGTTTATTGCTTGTAAACTTACCTTGAAGAGCGGTGAAATTTACAGCGTGTTTGAGAGAATAAAAAAACATAGGGCGTGACCAAAATCTGTGACTGATCACACCTTACGTCATTTGTAAATGATAATCAATATCATTTACATTTTACTTGCGTTGAAATTCGGCTGTTTTATTCCAAGTTGGCCAATCTTGCTGTTGAGAAATATCATAACCGACTTGATAGAAAAGTTGCAGATCTTGTACCGCGCCGCTTAAGTCCCACTCATCACGGTAACGATCGCAAGGTTGGTGATAGCAACCACGTAGCACTAAACTCATACGTTTGCGGTAGTTTGCGGTTGCTTCATCCAGTGCTTGTGTACCGCCACCTGCATACATGGCTGGAACGCCCATGTTGGCAAAGGCAAAGTGATCAGAGCGGTAGTAACCACCAGATGCAGGTTTTGGATCGCCAGACACAACACGACCTTGCTGTTTTGCTGCGCTTTGTAGCATATTATCAAGAGATGATTTACCAATGCCGACTACACTAATATCTTTGACTTTACCTAATAAATTTAAGCTGTCCATATTGATGTTCGCAACCGTCTTATTAGCTGGTATAACAGGATTAGCTGCGTAAAATTTAGAGCCTAATAAACCTTGCTCTTCAGCGGTTACGGCTAAAAATGTCATTGAACGATTAGGGCGCGTTGGTAATTTAGCAAAGGCTTCAGCGACTTCAATCATACCGCCTGTGCCGGTAGCATTATCATGGGCACCATTATAAATCTGGTCGCCTTTGCGATTTTTATCTGTACCTAAGTGATCCCAATGGGCAGAGTAGATAATATGCTCATCTGGTTGTTCACTGCCAGGTAACGTGGCGATAAAATTATAAGAGATAGATGTTTTGATTTTGCTCTTTACCGTTACAGAAGCAGTTAAGTCACCCATATCAACGTTGTATGCACCTTTGGCTGCATTTGTTTTAGCATTATCAAAGTTAAGTCCCGCTTTTTCAAACAGCTCTTTGGCTACATTAGCGGTCACCCAGCCTTCAACAGCAACGCGGTCCATGTTGTTATTGGCTTTTTGAAAACCGAATTGCTCACCGCTCCATGAGTTTTCAACCACACTCCAAGGGTAGGAAGCTGGTGCTGTTTCGTGAACAATGATTGCGCCTGCCGCCCCTTGACGGCTTGCTTCTTCAAATTTGTATGTCCAGCGGCCATAGTAGGTCATTGCTTCACCAGTGAACATACTTTCGTCTTTGGTAGCAAAGCCGGGATCATTGACCAGCATGACCACTGTTTTGCCAGTAACATCAATACCCTCGTAGTCGTTCCAGTTATATTCAGGGGCATTTACACCATATCCTACGAATACTAATTCTGACTCGTTAATCGACTCAAGCGCACTAATACGGCTGGTGCCCATTACCATGTCTTTTTTGTATTGGTAGGCTTTGCCACCAATATCGAGCGTCATATTCGCATCAGCTTCAATAGACACCAACGGCACTTCTTGAAAGAAGCTATCAGCGTTGCCAGGTTGATAGCCAAGTGCTTTAAACTGATCACTTAAGTAAGCCAAAGTTAATTCTTCACCTTTGGATGACGGTGCTCGGCCACCAAATTCGTCTGACGCTAAGGTTTTAATATGTTGCGCCAGCTGTGCTGCGTTAATACTGTTATATGCTGTTTGTACATCTGCGTTTGTGTTAGGTGTAGTACTTGCACATCCGCTTAGTACTGCAATCGTCAACGCGCTAAGAGTCATTTTTAGTTTCATAGCAGTTCTTTTGTTATTAATTGGATGCGTTAGTATAAACATAAAAACTCAAAATATTCGAGCAACTGCGTTGGTTAACAGCCTGTGGCATTGGCGCTTGGCGCAACTTGGGGTAAACTGGCGCAAATAATTTTTGTATAGTAAGCCATGAAAAAGTTTACGCCACCAGAGGCATTTAATCCGCAATTACTCAATGGCGGTGCGTTTGAGCATTTAAGTCAAGCCTTTCAATTGCATAATCAAACCGACTGGCCTTCATTTGAATGGCTTAACAGCTTTGTAACCGCACAAAATCACCTTGCAAAGCCGATTGTATTCGTGCCAGATGCGCAGTTTAAAGAAGAAGCACGGTACTATGAGCAAATCATCTATGAGACGGCTTGTGTTCCGACAAGAGAGAAAAATTGGCATGACTTGTTCGGCGCTATGATTTGGAGTTTATTCCCAAACAGCAAGACGTTATTAAATAAGCGCCATATACATGAAATTAATCTACATGGCTTAAAACAACGCAGCCGTCATAGGAATGCGTTAACATTATTTGATGAGTGTGGTGTACTTCTTACGATGACAGATGAACACTTTGCAACAAAGCTAAAAGCCCATCAATGGCATGACGTTTTTGTAGAGCAACGTCAGCGCTGGGGGAAAGATATTAAGCCTTTTATATTTGGGCATGCTAATTATGAAATGCTAACGCAGCCATTTATCGGCTTAACAGGTAAAGTATTATGCGTGATTGTTGATAGTGCTTTTTTTGAGTTGAGCTTGGCAGCGCAATACCAAAAGTTAGATGAGCAACTCGTTGATATGATAGAACACCAAGGTGTATTGAACGATAACACTGCACTTTCTCCGTTACCATTGTTGGGTGTGCCAAATTGGTGCGATAAAAATACTGACCCTGAATTTTACAACAATACCGATTATTTCAGACCGAAACGAAGGAATACACATGATAGAAGTCAAGGCGTTAAAAAAACGCTTTAAATTGACCAAAGAACATCAACAAAAGGGAAAATCTAAAGATGTTCGTGAACATGACGGCTATTTTCACTCTGTGCAAAATGTGAGCTTTTCATGCGGCGAAGGTGAGGTACTGGGTTTACTAGGCCCAAATGGTGCCGGTAAAACAACCACACTGCGTATGTTGTCAACGGCGCTTACGCCAGATAGCGGTCATATTCATATAAATGGTCAAAATATCGTTAAAAAACCGCTCATTGGTCGAAAATCAATTGGCTTTTTGTCTGGGTCAACAGGCTTGTATGGTCGTTTAAGCGCAAGGGAAAATGTTGAGTATTTTGCTAAATTGCATGGATTAAAAGGCAAAACACTTAAATTACGCTGCGAAGAACTATTTGATATGCTTGATATGACATCGTTTTTAGATAAACGTGCTGAGCACTTATCAACGGGTATGAAGCAAAAGGCGAGTATTGCTCGTGCGGTGGTTCATCAGCCTGATGTAGTGGTATTAGACGAGCCAACGACTGGGCTTGATATCATGACCACACAAACAGTCATAAATTTTATTCGCGGCCTTAAGAACAATGGCACACCAGTTATTTTTTCGACCCACCACCTTGATGAAGTGGCACTGTTGTGTGATCGGATATGTGTTATTGATAAGGGTGTCAGCTTTTTTGATGACAGCATTGCACAATTTAAAACCCAAGGTAACAGTGAAGAGCTAAATCAAGCGTTTATGAACTTATTGCAAGGAGCAGGGCATGCTTGAAGTATTTAAAAAGGAACTGTTAGAGCTGCTAAGAGATAGAAAAACGTTATTTTTTGTTTTGGCGTTACCTATGCTTATATTCCCTGTCATTATGGGGTTAGTCGGTTTTTTAGGGTCACAAGCAGCCTTAAAAGCAGAGCAAAAAGTACATACCTATTACATCGTAAACGAGCAGCATAGCAAGCAGTTTGCCGAGCGGGTTTTTTATCATAAGAGCTTTAAACAATACGATGGCGCAGAGCAGTTTGATACCATAGATGCACTTAAAGAGGCTGTGCGCAGTGGCAGTATCGATGTGGGTATTTATCTAGAGGCTGACCCCGCTGATGCCCTTAAACAAGGCAAACAAGCCAACTGGCGAATGGTATTTAACGACGCGCAAAGTATTAACTTTATTTATGATAGATTGAAATCACTCGCAAATGAGTTTTCAGAGTCGTTACGTGAGCAGGCGTTGGTGTCGTTGGGTGTAAGTAAAGACAAACAGCAGGCTATTTTACAGCCGATTGTTGTAAGTAAAGTAGACACCGCAGATAAACGTGAAAATATAGGTGAAAAAATAGGGGCATTCATTCCTTATTTGTTGATCCCATTAGTTTTAATGGGAGCCAGTTATCCAGCCATTGATTTAGGAGCCGGTGAAAAAGAGCGAGGTACGTTAGAAACCTTACTGCTCACACCAGTAACTCGTACGCAATTAGTACTAGGTAAGTTTTTAACTGTGTTATTGAGCTCGTTAGCATGTGCAACAGTCACTGTATTGAGTATGGCTATTTGGGTATCGGTTGCAGTTAGTTTTGTAGAGTTAGATACCGTAAAAAATGCCTTTTCTAGCATAACAGGTATGGACTTTGTGTTAATTTTTGCCTTGTTGGTCCCGATTGCTGCTATTTTCTCGTCACTGGTTTTAGCCATCTCTATTTATGCCAGAACCTTTAAAGAAGCACAAAATTACATGGCACCATTGAGTATGGGCGTATTTTTACCTATCGTAGTGTCGTTGATGCCTAATATGGTGCTTAATGCAAAAACGGCTTTGATCCCCGTTACTAATGTGGCGTTGGCAATAAAAGAAATTGTTAAAGGAACCGTCGATTACGGATTATTGAGCATGATAGTGATCACCTCCGCCGGTTTAGCTGCGCTATTATTAGCATGTTGTGTTAGATGGTTTTCAAAAGAAACGGTATTGTTTAGGTAGCAAATAAGTAAAAAGACATAAAAGCGCGGCTTTATAACGCGCTTATTTTTTAGGTTTTTATCATGTTAGCTTATGCAGCCTTAGCGCCATCTGGTTCGTTCACCTTATCAAGTTCGACCACGTTGACAACATGCTGGATATCTGACCAATGCAGTAACTCAATGCGGCCATTTTGACCTTCAACTAATGCGGTACAATTTTCAATCCAATCACCATCGTTACAATAAACAATGCCATCTTGGACTTTAATTGCTGGCTGATGAATATGGCCACAAATAATGCCATCTACACCTTGTTTTTTCGCTTCATGAATTGCAGCAGATTCAAACGCGCTGATCGCTTCACGTGCCTTGTGAACACGGTTTTTAAGCCACGAGGCTAACGACCAGTAGTGACCGCCATACAGTCGGCGTACTCGATTAGTCCAGCGGTTTAAAAATAATAAAAAGTCATAAGCGGTGTCACCGGCAATACTAATAAGTTTGTTATAGCGAGTTGCAGAGTCAAAATCATCACCATGTAAGAGCAAAAACTTTTTACCCAATGAGGTGGTATGAATAAAAGTTCTATGTACTTCAATGCTAAATAAGCTTTTGCCAACATAGCTTCGGAAAGTTTCATCATGATTCCCAGGAATGTAAACAACCCGAGTACCAGACTCTGCTTTTGCTTGAATGCATTCAAGTACTTTGTAATGTGACGCTTGCCAATAAAATTGTCGTTTCATTGACCACAAGTCAACAATGTCACCCACTAAATAGAGCACATCACAGCGAGTGCTATTTAAAAAGTCTAACAAGTAATCGGCTTTACAATCCTTATAGCCTAAATGTACATCTGAAATCCAGATGCTGGGGTAGTACGTTGTAGTCATTGTCCGTGGCCTCAAGCGTAATAATATTTAAATTAATGCGCTAACGTGAACAAGCAATGACAGTAATGCGACAAGTTAACGAAAGTTGTTATTTGCAGGAGAACTTAACAAGTAGGTATTGTTTTCAAAATCATAGAACTTCTAGAGTGTGGTTTGATCTGAGCAACAAATACATTTATTAATGTTTGCTGATAAAGAAGTAAATTAGATATTGTGCACTGCGGATATAATATCAATTGTATTAAATAAATGCGTATTAAGCCGCATGATACGACTTAATACGAAACTTAAACAGTATGTTGCTATTTTTTATATTTTTCAAACCATGCAAGCGTGTGTTCTATTTTACTGATCATTCGAGAAGGTCGCCCTGCAATTCCATGCGGTGCACCGGGGATCTTGACCAATACTGAGTCTATTTTACGGTGTTTCAGCGCTTGATAAAATTGCTCCGTTTCGGCCATTGGGGTTCGCAAATCTTCTTCACCAGTCATGAGCATGGTAGGTGTAGTGACGTTGCCAACCAAAGACAATGGTGAGCGTTGCCAGTAATGGTCAACATGATCCCAAGGCATCCCAGGAAATTGAGTGGGGATCTGTATTAAACCGCTATCAGCAGTAAGTACCTTGCTTAACCAGTTGATTACTGGCTTTACAACCACTGCCGCATTAAATCGATCAGTTAAGCCAATTGCATAGGCAGCAGCAATTCCGCCTGCAGAACCACCGGCAATAAATAGGTTTTTTTCATCAATGAACCCAGTTTTTAACATCGCATCCACACCTGAATTATGATCCGCGAAATCTTCTTTTGAGCTGTATTTATATTTCAATAACATAGCAAAACGTTCACCATAAGAGCTACTGCCACGATGATTATCATAAAACACCACATAGCCCTGAGCAGCATAACGTTGTAATTCAGCGGAGAAATGTGGGCCATAGGCTAAGTGTGGACCACCATGTATTTCGAGCAACAAAGGGTATTTCTTTTTAGGATCAAAATTGGGAGGGGTGATATACCAACCTTGAATTTGCTCACCATCAAAAGAGGAGTTATAGGTTAGTTCATGAACTTTACCCAGTGATTTATGCGCCAATAGTTCTTCATTTAAGTTGGTAAGCTGTGAGACTTTACCTTTTATACTAGTTAAGGCGACATCCGCAGGACGTTGGCTATTTCCTTTGGTAAATGTGATTTCACCATCATAGTTGGCGCTGAAGTGACCACTCAAATAAGGACGCCCTAACGTGGTGCCTGATAAACTGTCAGATAAATCATTGATTTTACCCTTTGTCGTGATCGTTGCTAGCTTTCGTTTACCATGATCATCATAGGAGATAGCCAGCTTTGAGCTACTCACCCAAACTGGGTTTTGAATTGAGCGGTCAAAGTCTTTTGCGATCATATTCGTGGTTTTACTTTGCCAGTTCATAATATTTAGTTTGTGATTACGATAAGGGTTAAGCTCTCCTGATGCGCTTAAATAGACCAATTGTTTGCCATTTTCAGAAAAACTTGGCGAGTGCTCTTTACCTGCAAATGAGGTCAGCTGTTTTATGTTACGTGCAAAATCTACTTCAAAGAGATCACCTTCAAGCGCTTTATACTCCCAATCAGCAATTCGATTTGCTGAAAATACGATTCCTTTTGAATCTGGGCGCCAAGCCAACTTGCCGCTGTGATGGTAATTACCTGAAGTGAGTTGTCGCGGGGTTCCGCCTTCACTGGGCAGTACAAAAATGTGACGGTAACCGGGCTTAACTAAACCTTGTCCATCAGCTTGGTAGTAAGCGCTATCAATTACAATTGCAGGTTCAGACCATTTAGCCCCGTTTGGCTTACTAGGCATATTAGCAATGACAGCTGGCTTTTGCGATACTTTTTGACTAAAAGCGAGCCATTTGCTGTCTGGTGACCAAGTCAGGTTACTGATCCCCGTATTGAGCTTAGTTAGTAAGGCGGTTCGGTTTTGGTCTAGGTAATGCACGTGAACTTGAGTCGAGCCTGATACATTACTTACGAATGCAATTTTACGCCCATCAGCAGACCAACGCGGTTGATAATAACTATTCTTGTCTGAAAAAAGTGGCGTTTGCTCGCCCGATTGTGTATCAACGAGCCACAAGTTTTGTCTTTTTGAATCATTCATAACATCATTGCTATTTCGCACATAAATGATTTGCTTACCATTTGGCGATATTTGCGGATCACTTGCGTATTCCAATTCAAAAATGTCACTTGCTTGCAACCCCGTGCTTGCTTGAGTGAATAAAGGTAGTGCCGAAAAAGCCAGTAAAGAGCAATGCAATGTGCGTTTAAGCCAAAAAGACATATTTGTTCTCCGATATGTATTTAACCTGAGTTTTTATTAACGCTTATAATTAGTTACTTGAATACCGAAGTCACTCTATACACGATAGAATGAGATAAAAATCAGATGTATTTGGCAGTATTGATGATCTCGAATGAGCTATATCGTATTACTATTGATGAGCATATGTGAGTTAATTCTAAATGCCCTTTATTGAGCGCGTTGGTAGTATAACAAAAAAGCAGCATGGAGCTGCTGCTTTTAAAAATGCATTTTATACTAAATATACTCGCTAACTACGAATTTGTGCTGTAATTGCGGCAACAGCTTCGTCGATATCTAGCATGAGCTTTTCGCCTGTACGACGGTTTTTAAGCTCAACTTGATTGTTATCCAAGTTGCGCTCGCCAATCACTAATGTGTAAGGTACACCAAGTAGCTCCATATCGTTGAACATGACTCCTGGGCGTTCTTTACGGTCGTCAAATAATACTTCTATACCTGTTTGTTTAAACTCACTGTATAAGCGTTCTGCGATATCAGGAATACGATGTGATTTATGCATGTTCATAGGCACAATTGCAAGCTCAAATGGTGCTAATGCTTTGGTCCATTTAATACCGTAGTCATCATTATTTTGTTCAATAGCTGCGGCAACGATACGTGATACACCAATACCATAACAGCCCATAGTCATGACTTGGTTTTTACCATTTTCGCCTAACACACCCGCGTTCATAGCTTCTGAGTACTTCGTACCAAGTTGGAATATATGGCCCACTTCAACACCGCGTTTAATTTGCAGTATACCGTTACCACATGGGCTTGGGTCGCCTTCAACAACATTACGTAAATCGAATACTTGGTAGTCAGTGACGTCTCTATCCCAGTTGATACCACTATGGTGCTCGCCATTGTTGTTCGCACCTGCCACAAAATCAGCCATCACAGCAGCGCTTCGGTCAACAATAATTGGCATGTTAAGCCCAACAGGGCCAAGTGAGCCCGGGTGTGCGCCAATAGCAGCAAAAATATCTTCTTCTTTGGCCATTTCAAGCGGTGAATCAACGAATGGATGTTTTTCTGCTTTTAGCTCATTTAGTTCATGATCGCCACGCACAACCAGTGCAACTAATCCGCGTTGTTCATTTTCATCAGGTGTACCATAAACAATTAAAGTTTTAACGCCACGGTGTGGCTTTACACCATGCTTTGCTTTTAAATCAGCAATCGTTTTTGCTTCAGGTGTGGCAAACGTGTTTAGTTCTTTACTTGCCTCTGGGCGGGCTTCAGTGGGGGCTAGTGCTTCGGCTTTTTCGATATTTGCCGCATAGTCACTTTCTGAGCTAAACGCGATAGCATCTTCGCCAGATTCAGCCAAAACATGAAATTCATGCGAAACGCTTCCACCAATTGACCCGGTATCAGCGATAACAGGACGGTAGTCAAGACCTAAGCGTTCAAATATATTACAGTACGCTTGATGCATACGCTGATATGTTTGCGCCAAACATTCTTCTGTTAAGTGAAAAGAGTAAGCATCTTTCATGGTAAATTCGCGAGCACGCATAACACCAAAACGAGGACGCACTTCGTCACGAACTTTAGTCTGTACTTGATATAAAGTAATAGGTAGTTGCTTGTAGCTGTTGATCTCTTTACGCACAAAGTCAGTGATCACCTCTTCGTGTGTAGGACCTAGTGCAAATGGACGGTTATGTCTGTCGTTGATACGTAACAGTTCTGGACCAAACTGCTCCCAGCGACCAGACTCTTGCCACAGATCAGCAGGCTGGATCACTGGCATCAACATTTCAATGGCGCCAGCTTTATCCATTTCTTCACGTACAACTTGCTCTACTTTGCGTAGTACTTTTAAGCCTGATGGCAGCCAAGTGTATAAACCCGAAGCAAGTTTGCGGATCATACCCGCACGTAGCATTAACTGGTGGCTGATAATTTCAGCATCTGATGGCGTTTCTTTTAAAGTTGCCAAAATATATTGACTGGTACGCATGATGGTTCCGCTCGTAATGTAATTGTTTTTGTAATAATAGCGCGTAGTTTATCAGCGCCACGTCGCTACACAAAGTGTTTATTCTTGGGTTATCTCAATCACTTGATTGTGCTCACCGTCTACTTGCCAGCGAATGTTGAAATTGTATAGGCTCATGCCATAAAACTGGGTTTGTTGTTTTTGTTTTTTATAGGCTGGGCGTGGGTCTTGTTTAAGCACATTGGCGATAAACGCTCGTAGCTGAGGATACTGGGTTTGCTTGGCTATAAATTGCTCTGCTTGTTCAGTAAAGCTGACAGTCATATGTGTTTCTGGGCGTGTGTCGGCAAATCCTGCGCTGGCGTCTGTCATTGCATCCGAGTAGGGCAAATAGGGCTTGATATCAACGATAGGCGTACCATCTAGCAAATCAATACCCGAGAGCAGGAGTGCCAATTGACCATTTTTGTATTCTACACCTTCGAGCTTAACTGCACTCATGCCTATGCCATTTGGGCGAAAGGTTGCTCGAGTTGCAAATACACCTTTGCGCTCATTACCGCCTAAACGTGGTGGACGTACCAGTGCTGAGTAGCCTTTGTCTGCTGTTTCGTGAAAACGGAACAAGAGCCATAAATGACTAAACTCATCAATACCACGCACAAACTCTTCACGGTTAAAGTCGTCACAAAATATCAACTTTGCTTGCGCTTGTGGCACCAATCTAGGTTGGCGCGGAATAGCAAATTTTTGTTTATAAGGTGATTGAATATGTCCAATAGGCTGAATTTGATAGCGTTGCACTGTGTCTCTTTCGTTATGTTTGAAAATATAGGCGGCCGAGATTGTAGCGCGTATGTGCTGGTTTATCTATGCTCTCATACCATTGAGCTCTGTGGTCATGCTAAAAGCGAATGCTTTTATTCATCAATGGTGCGATGTAACAGTGACTCAGTTTCAATGGCTATTTCTTTCATTTTAATTGCATATACTTCAAGTTTTTTTTGTTCTGGCGTTGTTGCTTCAAAGTGCGGAACAGGCACAGAATAACCAGCTTTATCCATTGCGATAAAGCTAATGATACAATGGTTACTTTCAACTAATGATTGTTTTTGTGGATCACCACAGCGTACGCGAATAAATATTTGCATGCTAGTTTTACCCGTATGGGCAATTTGTGCTGTTACCTCAACAATTTGACCAACGAGAATAGGGCGTTTAAAGCGCACACCAGCAACGGATACGGTAACACAATAACTGCCGCTCCAACCTGCTGCACAGGCATATCCTGCTTGATCTATCCACTTCATAACAATACCGCCGTGTACTTTACCACCAAAGTTCACATCAGTAGGCTCTGCTAAAAATCTAAAAACGACTTCGGAATTTCCGCTCATAGTGTATTACTCAAGGTTGCATCATTTTGATTAAGTATATGCAATATTTAGATTTTTGCTGGTAGTGTTGGCAAAGTACAAAAAAGGGCTGTAAAGCCCTTCGCAATTTGGGTTTGATACAATTGAATTAATTTAACTACATATTTGGGTAATTTGGACCCCCAGCGCCTTCAGGCGTGACCCAAGTGATGTTTTGGCTAGGATCTTTGATGTCGCAGGTTTTACAATGCACACAGTTTTGCGCGTTGATCACAAACAGTTTTTCACCTTGTTCGTTCTCGTTTATTTCGTAAACACCCGCTGGACAATAACGCTGTGCAGGCTCAGCAAATTTTGCAAAATTAACGGTGATTGGAATACTGGTATCAGCTAGTTGTAAATGGCACGGCTGAGACTCTTCGTGATTAGTATTTGATAAAAATACTGAAGACAGTTTATCAAAGCTTAATTTGCCATCAGGTTTAGGGTAGCTTATTTGCTCGCATTCAGACGCTGGCTTTAACACACTATGATCAGGTTGCTCGTCTTTAAAGGTAAACGGCAAAGCACCAGAGAAAATATTTTGATCGAGCGTGTTATAGGCGCCGCCTAAAATTCTACCAAATTTATGTAAAACAGGGCCAAAATTACGAGATTGATAAAGTTCATCATATAACCAGCTAGATTTAAACTTATCAGCAAAGTTTTCTAAATCAGCCTGTGGTTGCTCAGTATTTAATGCTTCTAAAATGCAATCAGCCGCTAACATGCCAGATTTCATAGCAGTATGATTGCCTTTAATTTTGGCAAAGTTTAAGGTGCCAGCGTCACAGCCGACTAACAAACCACCTGCAAAATGCATTTTTGGCAGAGAATTTAATCCCCCTTTGGCAATCGCGCGGGCCCCATAAGAAATACGTTCTCCACCTTCTAATACTTTGGCGAATACAGGATGGTGTTTCATGCGTTGAAATTCATCAAAAGGGCTTAAATAGGTATTGCTGTAATTGAGGTCAATAATTAGACCTACTACAACCTGGTTATTTTCAGCATGATACATAAATGCACCGCCATGGGTGTTATTATCAAGTGGCCAACCTGTACCATGTACTACGGTGCCTTCTTTATGTTTGGCTGGGTCAATTTGCCAAATCTCTTTAAAGCCAATCCCGTAGTGTTGTGGTGTTGCGTTTTTATCAAGTTCAAATTGGCTGATTAATTGCTTTCCTAAGTGACCACGACACCCCTCAGCAAATACCGTGTATTTAGCACGCAGCTCCATACCCGGCATATAACTGTCTTTTGGTTGCCCGTCTTTATCAACACCCATATCACCTGTGATAATACCTTTAACTTCGTCGTCTTCAACAATTAAGGAATGCGCGCTAAATCCAGGAAATATTTCAACGCCCAACTGTTCTGCTTGCTCAGCAAGCCAGCGACAAACGTTACCCATAGAGACAATATAGTTACCGTGATTCTTAAACGTTTTTGGTACTGCGAGATGGGGTATATTTATGGCGCTATCTTTATCTTTAAACAAATAAATATCATCTTGCGTAACTTGTGTGCTGATTGGTGCCCCTTTTTCTTTCCAATCAGGTAGCAGCTCATCTAATGCTTTGGTCTCAAAAACCGCACCTGACAAAATATGCGCGCCCACTTCTGAGCCTTTTTCTACGACACAGATCATCAGTTCTTTTTCTTGTTGCTGTGCCTGTTGTGCTAATCGGATTGCGCATGACAAACCTGCAGGGCCTGCGCCGACAACCACAACATCGAATTCCATGGTTTCACGTTCAACCATTTTAACCTCACTATATTTGACGGTGTATTAACTAAAAAGAGGCTTTAGTTTTTATTACGTTAAAGTAAGGTTATTTTAGGTTGACGTTTACGTCAACAGGAAGTAGTCTGATTCCATAAAATAATTATGTTGACGTATGCGTCAGCTGTAAGAATAACCAGATGATGGAGCAACCATGAAAGTACTTGTGCCAATCAAACGAGTGATTGACTACAACGTCAAGGCAAGAGTTAAGCCAGACAACAGCGATGTTGATTTAACCAATGTTAAAATGGCAATGAACCCATTTTGTGAAATTGCAGTAGAAGAGGCTATTCGCTTAAAAGAAGCGGGCACAGCCAATGAAGTTATTGCCGTTTCAATTGGTGATAAAGCATGTCAAGAGCAGCTTCGCACCGCGTTAGCATTAGGTGCCGATAAAGCCATTCATATTGAAACAGACGTTAAGCTTGAGTCATTACATGTAGCAAAGCTACTTGCCAAACTGGTTGAACAAGAGCAACCAGAGCTGGTTATTCTTGGTAAACAATCAATTGATTCTGATAATAATCAAACAGGTCAAATGCTTGCTGCATTAACGGGTCGCAGCCAAGGCACGTTTGCCTCTAAAGTTGTGATTGAAGGCAATAAGGCGCAAGTAACTCGTGAGGTTGATGGCGGGTTGCAAACGGTTTCTTTATCGTTGCCAGCCATTGTAACCACAGATTTACGTTTAAATGAACCACGTTACGCTTCACTCCCTAACATTATGAAGGCCAAACGTAAGCCACTTGATGTTATGGCGGCAGATAGCCTAGGTGTTGACCTTGCCCCACGGGTTGAGCTACTACAAGTTGAAGAACCCGCTAAACGAGAAGCAGGTATGATTGTAGAAAGTGTTGAACAACTAGTAACAAAACTAAAGACTGAAGCGAAGGTGATCTCATGAGTGTATTAGTTATTGCAGAACATGAAAATGGTCAACTAAAGCCTGAAACAGCAAAAGTAGTTAATGCGGCTGTTGCTATTGGTGGTGATATTGATGTTTTAGTTGCAGGTACTAACGTTGCTGATGTTGCAAACAGTGCAGCACAAATTGCAGGTGTAAACAATGTACGCGTTGCAGATAACACCGCTTTTGAGCATCAATTGGCAGAAAACACAGCTGATCTTATTGTTGAACTTGCACCCAGTTATACACATATTTTAGCCAGTGCTTCAACGACGGGTAAAAACACCTTACCACGAGTAAGTGCATTGCTTGATAAGTCGCAAATTTCAGAGATTATCAGTGTTGTTGATGCTGACACATTTAAGCGGCCAATTTATGCAGGTAACGCGATTGCAACGGTAAAATCGAACGAGGCACAAAAAATCATTACTGTACGTGCCAGTGCTTTTGATACACAAGGCGAGCAGGGGGCATGTGCCATCGAAGCTTTGGCAATGGACATGGGCAATACTTTAAGTGCATTTGTAGGCATTGAGCAAACAGAGTCAGAACGTCCTGAGTTAAATGCCGCACCAGTGGTTATATCGGGCGGTCGTGGTATGCAAAACGGTGAAAATTTTGCGTTACTTAATGGCATAGCAGATAAGCTGGGCGCTGCAATTGGTGCATCTCGTGCCGCTGTAGATGCGGGCTTTGTGCCAAACGATATGCAGGTAGGGCAAACGGGTAAAATCGTTGCACCTGATTTATACATAGCTGTGGGTATTAGTGGTGCTATCCAGCACTTAGCGGGTATGAAAGACTCAAAAGTGATTGTAGCCATTAACAAAGACCCTGATGCACCTATCTTTCAAGTGGCAGATTATGGTTTAGTCGCTGATTTATTTGAGGTGTTACCAGAGCTTGAAGCCGCTTTATAAAAAACAATAATAATTCTGGTTGTAAAGCCGCAGTGCCGTAAGGTCGCGGCTTTTTTTGTGGGTGTTAAAATACTGTGGGTTTGTATGTTTTTTAATATCTAATTGTTGCTTGGTTATTTTGTTACTATTATAATTCGATTTTTAATGGACATT
>NZ_ARPN01000067.1:0-375 GCF_054966645.1 Pseudoalteromonas sp. SANK 73390 | reverse complement strand
GAGAATTTAACTTCTCAAAGAGAAACACACTTAATACTCAGGATATACCTGAAGTACGTTTATCTTTAAAAAGTAAAGTGGTGGAGCTAAGCAGGATCGAACTGCTGACCTCCTGCGTGCAAGGCAGGCGCTCTCCCAGCTGAGCTATAGCCCCACAATACTGGTATGTACATTGTTTGTAACCAAAGCTTCTTGTTGAGGCAAGGTATAAAGTGAGGGCGTTTAGTCAACTAAACTACTAGCTTTAAACGTTAGCATCGCTAAGAAGTGGTGGGTCTGAGTAGACTTGAACTACCGACCTCACGCTTATCAGGCGTGCGCTCTAACCAGCTGAGCTACAGACCCAAACAATGTTTGTGTTCTCTAATTCTAATC
>NZ_ARPN01000066.1:0-385 GCF_054966645.1 Pseudoalteromonas sp. SANK 73390 | reverse complement strand
GTTGCAACGGCAACCGTTGCAGGCGCGGCTTCTTTATATAACTATTCCAAAGAACAAGCTAAGGTAATAGGTGAGTTAGAGCGCAATGCTTTTCTTGCACAATCAACTGTACAAGAATTTCAAATGATGTCTGTTGGTGCTGAAATGTTTGGTATTCAACAGGATAAACTTGCAGATATAACCAAAGACTTTAACGAAAAATTAGGGGATTTTTTAACCACTGGTGGTGGTGAATATGTCAATTTTCTTGAGCAAGTTGCGTTAAAAACTGAAGGCAGTACTTCGAAAGCATTAGAGCTTACCAAAGCGATGGCCCGTTTATCCGGTCCAGAAGCTATGGCTTTATATGTTAGTAAAATGGAAGAGGCTAATTTATCTCAAGATC
>NZ_ARPN01000065.1:0-4763 GCF_054966645.1 Pseudoalteromonas sp. SANK 73390 | reverse complement strand
CTGCTTTATAAAGCGTTTTCTGATTTGCTTTGACCTGAACCAGATAGTCCGCACCTCTTGAAGTCAGCGCTGAGAGTGTCGCTTTCTGACAATGTAGTGCATCTAGTGTGACGATAGAGTCTGAAATATCGAGCACATCTAATAAGGCCCTAACTGCAGGGATCTCGTTGGATTTACTTTCTACGGTACGCTGATACAAAGTTAAACCTGACTCACAATCAAAAGCGGACACCAAGTGTAAGTTATCCTCACGCTTTTTACTGGCACCACGCAGAGTTTTTCCATCAAATGCAATAATTGGCTTGTCAGATTGAGTTCGTTGCTCGTTAACCCAACTAAACAGGGCCAAAATCAGAGAGTCAGTTTCCACTGTTTTAAGAATACGAGCAATACTATGTCGCGTTGGAATACCGTGTTTAAATGCTCTGAACTGTCGGAGCCAAGACAGCTTGCTGTGTCCAAACACTTCGATATCTTTCCAGCCTTCACAACCGGATAAAACCGCCGAAATGATAAGAAACAAGACATCAGTAAGATCATGATATTGGTTGATGGAAGAACGCTTATCTTCCACAAGTTCAAGGTGGCTAAATAACGACGTAATTAACAAGTAGATAGTGATAATGTGGGCGTTATTAGATCAGAAAAGAGGCGGGTGTTAAAGCCTTTTTACAAAGTGCGATCCCGCCGTGCGCTTAAGGCACTGTCATCGTTGCATCTGTAGGTTCTATACATCATTAATAAAAGCAAATATGACTTCACATTCAAAATATTCACATATTTCATTTTCTTAAACTGCCTATAAACGAGTTCTAAGATCAATAAGTTGCCGAGAGCATTATTAAGTTTATGATAAATAAATTTAAGTTATTTTATTGAAGTTAATTTTACGTTTATTAAGGAAGTATTTTAGTAGCAGAGTTTTGCAAATATTTCGGAAGGAGGCCAGAGCCTGTACATGTGCACAGGATAGCCTTAGTTGGAGAAAGGAATCGTTGGTAGGAATAAAGAAGAAGGATATGCTTCGTTCGCTTCTATAAAACGAAAGCATCAATATTTTTATAAATTAAGGTAATTTAAGAACTAAAAACTGAATAAAAGGCCTGTTAAGTAAGTTGCTCACACACCAAGTGAGAGCGGAAACCTTGCTTATTGATACAGTGCTCAACACCATCAACAAACCATTTGCCGTCGGCGTCGCTTTTAGTATTAACTATTTTAACAACAGCACCGGCAACAATGTTGGCATCACCAATAATGGATAGGTTAATGCGCGTACTTGCACGCTTTAGTCTATTGTGCTTGGCTTTTGCCGCACGCTTTGCAGACGCCTCATCAGCGTATACATATGGCAATACAATACTAGGGCTACCACTGCCTGCCTTAACTGGGGTGCGTGCTGCCTTATCTAAATCGTAATAAAAGGCGGTTACATCGCCCACTTGTCGATAAGCATCTTTGCCATAGCGCCAACTCAATATCTGTGAGTTTTTTATTTCAACTTCTTTGAGCTCTTTACCTGAGAGCGATCGTCCAGTTCCTCTTGCCATGAAGATCAGCTTGTCATGAGCTATTTTTACAATGGCATCGAATTGCTCAGCCAACATGCTGAGTAGTTGAGCATCGCTTTCACTTTGCTCAATATGGGGTAACTCAATATTTTTAAAAGCATCACCGACTTTAGCTTCAAGGCCATACTCTCCGGCAATATCAGAGACTAATTCACCTAATTTCTTTGGCTGTTTCGGGTCTTCAGGCCAAGAGCGATGCTTTGGAGCTTTCAAAGCAGTATGCCAAAGTAACTTATTACCAAATAGCTCTAAAGAGCGCACTGGACCCGTTAAATTAAACTCCCCTACTTCGAACTTACCTAGTGGCGTGAGTGTAGCGCTTTTATCCTCATTGCCCTCTTTGTATCCCATTGCAATTTCAACCAAATCTGTGGGTTTAGGCTGTTGAATGGGCGCCGCTTCTAAATTATCAAAGCGTACATAACAACTATCGCTCATTAATCCAGTTTTCATGCGAACCGTCACGTTAACAACTCTGTCGATAAGGCGTTTAGCAACTTCTTTACCATTGGTTTTGATAGAAAACTGAGGTTGTATATCCATAATTTTTTCCTCAATCCCAAATGTTAATAATGTTATCTTCTATTGGTTTTTCAATTACTTCTGGCAGGAATATTGCTATATTCTCAGAATAAATAGCCCCTCGTTCTGCAAGACCATGATTTGCCTCTAGTACCAGCTCTACCATTTGATTGCTACGCCCATAATGCCGCCAACAAATGTTGTCTAGGCAGTCACCATCACGTGTGACATAAGTTACGCCGCTCATTATTTACCTCGTTACTTTGTATTACCGTCATAACGGTCTAACGTCATTTGAAATTGAATTTCTCTAGGAATACCATCATTAAGAAACAGCGAACGCTCTTCGTTGATAGACTTGATTATCCATTTGCCCATCACACGCCCAACAGAAGGACTCGATTTACCACTTTCTTCAACATAACCTAGCGTAAGAGGCTGACCCTTAGCCGCCTCTGCTCGCATTTTATCTACCTGTACTAACCCTCCTTCAACAAGCTGAGGATAAATTGTGCCGTCGAGATTAATGCTTTGCTTACCCACCCCAACAAACTGCTGAACAGGGCTTTTATCTTCAGTTTGAGAGTCTTGGGTCTTCCAGCGATACTCTGTTTCGTAAGATAATTTGCTAAATGCCGCACTGCTCACTGAAAATTTATACTCTCCCAGTTGCATCATGTGCGACGCACTATTTACTTTTGCCATTAAGCTACCTCATCAATGTATTGCAAGCGCATATCTCGCTGTGCTTGCTGTTGTTTTTGTTCAAGCGCTTGCTTGATTTGCTCAGCAATATCCATAGCTGACATATCTGGTGTGGCGTTTACCGTAATGTTGGCATTCACCGTGACACTGCTATTGACGGTTTGTGTCGCAGACGTGCCACTTGATGTTTTAGACTGAGTTCGGTGGAGTACACTTGGATTTTCATCAAGCGCATCGATCTTGTTATCAGGCAAAAGATTACCGGCTGGAGAACTGTCGTTCCGAGAACTGTCGTTCCGAAAACTATCATTCAAAGCACTTTCATTTAATGGCTTTGTACTTGCTTGCTCTTTACCCATGATGGTTTCAGTTAACCAACCACCTAAACTACCAATAGCAGGACCCGCTAACATGCCACCAACCCAGCTCGCCATCGGTGCTAATGCTTTGCCTTTTTTCGACTTACCCAGCGTGCGCGAGATGAGCTCTCCCGTTAACCAGCTACCACCAGTTTGCCCTATAGCTTGTGCTTTTTCTTTCGCAGAAAGTGTGTCATTGGTTGCAGCTCGCAGGATGCTAAGGCCATTGACCACATTGCCCAAAATGCCACCCATGTTAGCAATACCCATAAGTATGTTGCTTTTCTTACTTGAGCTTTGCTGCATTGCACCAACAGTCCCCGCAAGTGCATTCACAGGTCCCAGCGCATTACCTGCAGCACCCAACACGTTATCAATTGGGTGCTTAACTTCACTTAGCTTTGTAGAGTCGCTCTTGGCTGTAGTTTGAGTTATGGTTTGAGTCTGTGTTGAATCATTAGCTGCGATATTGCCAAGTGTGGCGTCAACGTTAGCCATATTAAGCGACTGGGCGTTAACTAGATTACCAGTTGACTCTTCAGTCGTGCTATTTAACATTGCTGGTGCAGCAGGTTGTTCATTCTTTGCTGGTTTTTCATCTTCAAGCGAACTACCAAACCAGTCCCCTAAAAACCCGCCAATTGACTCGCCACCAAATGAGCCAATGGCACCACCAATGGCACCACCAATTAATGTACCGACCCCTGGGATGATAGAGCCTATTGCAGCCCCAGCCGCTGCACCAGCAAGCGCACCACCAGCACCACCTGCCGCAGAACCTATTTGCTGAGACTTTTCGCGCTTACTTAAACTGTCATCAGATAGTGTTGTGGCAACATCTGCAGCACTCAATATCGTTCTCAGTGGGCCAGTAAAACGACCCAACATCTTAGTCGCAGGGCTTTTAGCTAAACTATTAAAAATACCACCAAGCTTACCGGGTGACTTTTTCATTACACCAAAAATAGGATCATTCGCGGCACGGCGTTTACCCAATTTACGCTTATTTTGCGAGGAAACTGGCTTAGCTGCTTGCTTGAAGCCTTTGACCTTGTTATCTAAACCTCCATCTAGCACTCTAAGTGCTGGTTTTGGTGTTTTAATCTTGGCTTTTTGACTTTGCTTAGACACCATTACATTACGATTTTCTTTTGCCCACGGCTTATTGTCACTACGATATTGCGTTTGGCGCTGTTTAGACGCTCGTCGCTTACTTGTACGCTTTCGTGAAGCCCGCTTTTTACGGCGCTTTGACTTTTCGTTCTGGGCCGGTTCATCTGCACCAAAATCAGTGAAGAATTCAGTAGCAGCATCTCCAATTGACGACAAGTCACCGTTTAAGATGCCTTTAAAATCAAGTTTACCAATTGCTGATGAATGCCGTTCAAATACAGACGCAGCATCACCAAAGCCAAACGCATTGAGCAGATCGGGCCCTGCTTTTACAAGTGATTGTAAATCACCATCCATTACCGCTTTTATGTCTAACTGTTGAATGGCTGGCAGTACATCACTCAGCGCTTTTGCTGGGCCTTTTAGATTGGCCGCTTTTAGTAAACCCGGAGCTGCATCAAGCAAACTCGATATATCACCCGTAGCGAGGCCC
>NZ_ARPN01000064.1:0-19736 GCF_054966645.1 Pseudoalteromonas sp. SANK 73390 | reverse complement strand
ACAATTAATAATAGGTTACTGGAATAAATATATTTCATTAAAACTGCCGTTTTACTTAAGGTAAGGCGGCATTTTACTTCTTCACTTCAGAACTGGTAGATAATGCGTTCAAGTCGATTTAAGTTAATTAAGCAACTAGATATTATGGATTGTGGCCCAACTTGCCTTAAAATGATTGGAATATACCATGGAAAGGATTTTAGTTTAAGTAAGTTAAGGGCGTTATGTAGTAAAGGTAAGCAAGGTGTTTCATTATACGGTATATCAAAGGCTGCTGAGGAGCTTGGTTTTAAATCTCTGCCTTTAAAATTGAGATTTGAAGTCCTTATTAAACAAGCCAAGTTGCCCTGTATACTCCATTGGAAAGGTAATCATTATGTTGTTGTCTACAAAATAACGAAGGCAAAGGTTTACATTGCTGATCCAGGTGAAGGGAAGTTGGCACTTTCATATGATGAATTCAAAGAGATGTGGATGCCAGAAGGTAACAATGGAATCGCTTTGTTTTTGGAAAAAACCGAGAATTTTGACCATCAAGAGGAAGGTGAACAGAAAAGTAGAAATGGCTTAGTCAGACTGGCAAGGCAATTCTTTCGTTTTAAGACGTTTTTAAAACAGCTTGGATTAGGTGCTATTGTTGGCTTGATATTGAACTTATCTTTTCCATTTCTCACCCAAGCACTGGTTGATAATGGTATAAATAATCAGGATATAAATTTTGTATACACCATATTAATAGCTCAATTGATGTTATTTTTGAGTAGAACAGCTACCGAGTTTATTCGTGGTTGGATTCTCGTTCATATGGGAGCACGGATTAATATCAATGTGATTTCTGAATTTCTTATGAAATTAATGAAGTTACCACTTTCATACTTTAGCAATAGAAATTTGGGTGATGTATTACAGCGGGTTTCTGATCACACAAAAATTGAAGAGTTTCTCACATCCCATTCAATCAATATAATTTTTTCACTACTCAACTTAGTTGTATTTAGTATTGTAATGGCTATTTATAGTAAAACCATTTTCTTAATTTTTGTTGTTGGTAGCTTACTTTCTATTGGCTGGATTATGCTTTTTCTAAATAGACGTCGTGTCCTTGACTATCAACACTTTACCCAATTGATCCGAAACCAAAATGCTATAGTGCAATTAGTGCGTGGGATGCCTGAAATAAAAATGAATGGTGCAGAGTCTAGCCAAAGGTGGGCTTGGGAAAAAATCCAAGGAAAAATATTTAGGTTAAGACTTAAATCTTTGGCAACCGAGCAATATCAACAAGCTGGAATTTTGTTTTTGAATGAAGGAAAAAATATATGGATTACTTTTATTGCAGCACAGCAAGTGATCATCGGTGATTTGACTTTAGGAATGATGATGGCAATTACTTATATTCTTGGCCAAATGAATGCCCCGATCGAGCAATTACTTAAGTTTATTCATCAAGCGCAAGATGCCAAGCTAAGCATGGAACGTTTAAGTGAAGTACAAGATATGAAAGCGGAAAACGAGACAGTCAATGGTGTACTCAATACTCAGCTAATATCAGGTGATTTAATCTTGGATAAAGTGCACTTTAAGTATTCAATTCATGATACTGATTACGTACTAAAGAGCTTATCATTGAAAATTAAACATAACAAAACAACAGCAATTGTAGGTACAAGTGGCAGTGGTAAAACCACTTTGATGAAATTACTGTTGAAATTTCATCCTATTTTGAATGGTCGAATAGCTCTATCTGGTCAGGATTTCTCCTATCTTTGTTCTGAAGCTTGGCGTGAAAAGTGTGGTGTGGTTATGCAAGATGGTTATATATTCAACGATACTATTGCGCATAATATATCAATAAGTAATCATGAGATGGACTTTCAACGTGTTATTAATGCTGCAAAAGCAGCAAATATCCACGAGGAAATTGAAAAGTTGCCAGCCGGATATTTTACAAAAATTGGCCAAGAAGGGGTCAGTTTAAGTGGTGGGCAAAATCAAAGAATTTTGATCGCTCGTGCGGTTTATAAAAATCCAGAATATCTGTTTTTTGACGAAGCAACTTCTGCTTTAGACACTAACAATGAGAAAAAAATACAAGAAAACTTACAGCACTTCTTTGAAGGAAGGACAGTTGTTGTGATAGCTCATAGATTAAGTACGGTGCGAAATGCAGATCAAATTATTGTTTTGGAGCAAGGAGAAATTGTTGAATGCGGTAATCACACTGAACTCACTAACAAAAAAGGGCACTACTTCAACCTAGTAAAAAATCAATTAGAGCTGGGAGCTTAGTATGCCAGATATTTCTAATTATATGGGTAACCCTACAGACGATATTGTAGGTAAAGAACCTGGGTGGTTACTTTGCAGTGGGATATCACTTATTTTTATGATTTGGTGTGTGGTAGTCGCGACTACATGGTTTATAAAGTACCCTGATTCGATTCAATCAGAAATTCTGCTAACTACAGAACAAACGCCTACTTCACTAGTGGCTAAAACTAATGGCAGAATAGAGCAGCTGTTCGCGGATGATCAAGAGTTTGTTGAAAAAGGTCAACGACTAGTGTTATTGAGTAGCGATGTCAACTATCAGAAATTTAAATCTCTGGAGCAAAAATTGTCTGATTTCAAATTAAAAATCGCTGCTGAATTTGAGGTCACTGATTTGGGCGAGCTACAGCCTTTTGTAAATGACTTTAATTCTCATTATTTGGCGTTAAATAAATTTAAGTCATCAACACAACTACAAACTAAAATATCGCGAGCGGAGGAAAAAATAGCCGCCTTACAATCGTTGAAACTTAATTTAGAAGCTCAGTTAATCACCATAAAAGAGCAACTTGCGCTGGAGTTGGTATTATTAAATAAAAATAGGGGGTTGAAACAGCAGGGCCTCACTACGGATACGGCGTTAGTAAGGATTGAGAGTCGTTATTTAGACAAAAAACTTGCAGTATCAAATACTATAATACAAATTCAAATGTACGAGATGAAAATTCATGACACAAATAAAGATCTAGAAGAATATCAATCGCTTTGGTATCTTACATTGCAAAATTATAATACCAAGCTATCTAACGCATATAGTTTGTTGCTTAGTAAGATAGAGCGATGGAAGCAGCGCTATTTAATATCGGCACCTGAATCAGGGATTGTTACATTTTCTAGGTATTGGAGTATCAATCAAAATGTTCGTCATCATGATGTTATAGTAACCATTGCTAATCATTCTGGTGCAAAAATTGGCAAAATAAAAATGCAGCAGCGAGGCATAGGAAAAATAAAAACTGGACAGAAAGTGCAAATTGAGTTAGCTAGCTATCCCGCCCCTGAATTCGGTATGTTGTACGGCTTCATAGAAGCGATTACACTACTAGAAAACGGTGAAGGGTATATAATTAATGTTAATTTACCTGATATTTTACTTAGTAGTCATGGTATTGAAATTAATTTTAAACACGGTTTAAAAGGCAGAGCTAAAATTATCACTTCAAATAAACGTCTATTAAATCGCTTTATTGATAGGATTTTATTTATGAAAAACTAATATTTTCTTTTGATAGTTACTTCTCATATATAGATAATTAGTCGATTCTGAATATTAACATTTTTATGCACTGGCTTTTTTTTGAAGGATTTTATCTAGACTGAGCACTATGTTTATCGTTTTTATCAGTTATATTATTAGCGCTTTACGTGGTTGTTGCCATCAGATGATATAAAGTCCAGACATAAAAAAGCCGTAGTCAGGCTATGATTTTGAGGTGGTTTTGGTCCACGCCTGCCAGAACTGCATTCAATCTATCACCCAATTTTCCTTTTAAACTATTCAACCCCAAGTGACCACATTGCTTCATGTGTCCTATGATTGGCCCAGTCGCATTGCGCCGCATATAGGGCTTTTTGTCTGTGATGTCTGCTACTATCCTCTGTGTTTCCCCAAAGTGTGTCACTGTCATAAGGATTGCCATGCATGGTGAGAGAGCACACGACAACTTGTTCCTTTAACGTCGTCGTGACACTTACTTTAGCGCCGAATTCGTAAGGCTTGGCACTTTTGCCTTTTGAAATACAGTCTATATTTGGTTCATGTAGACTATACAACTTGTGTTGACGGTCACATTAATAGGGTACATATTTTGTCGATACAGTGAGCCTTTGGCTAGAGTCAATTAGTATACGGCAAAATACCTTTAGCCAAGTGCTTGTCTTTATTCAAAACATGCTTAACAATACGGACATCATTGCGGTCAATTACAATATAGCTATTTAGCCAACCAACAAGCTAATGGACTTTTTTGTAGGGCACGCATTACCTTTTTAACCTTTATTTAATAGGTTTGTGTTTAATATGTGTGAATTACTGGGCATGTCTGCCAATGTCCCAACAGATATTTGTTTTAGCTTTGCTGGGCTTTTAGAGCGCGGTGGTAACACAGGGCCCCATAAAGATGGATGGGGGATCACCTTTTATGAGGGTAAAGGGTGTCGTACATTTAAAGATCCAGAGCCGAGTTGTCAGTCAGAAATTGCCAAGTTAGTAAAAGCTTATCCAATAAAAAGCGTATCGGTTATTAGTCACATTCGCCAAGGAAACCGAGGGCGTGTGTGTTTAGAAAATACTCATCCTTTTACGCGTGAGTTATGGGGTAGAGAGATCACTTATGCACACAACGGCCAACTATCAAACTATAGCGATTTGAAGCCTGAATTTTATCGACCAGTGGGAAATACGGACAGCGAGCTCGCCTTTTGTTGGTTATTAGATCAAATTAGGAAAAAATATCCAAAGCGCCCCTCTAATATGGCATCTGTGTTCAGGTACGTAGCTAAATTAGCGAATACACTAAGATCGAAAGGGGTCTTTAACATGCTGCTTTCTGATGGCGTTTATGTACTGGCATATTGCACTAATAATTTGCATTGGATCACGCGCAGGGCACCATTTGGCAAAGCGACATTGATAGATGCTGATATGGTCGTTGATTTTCAAAAAGAGACAACCCCAAATGATGTGGTGACCGTGATTGCTACTCGGCCTTTGACCAATGATGAGCAATGGCAAAAGATGGCTGAAGGGGAGTTTGTTTTGTTCAAAATGGGTGAAAAAATTTAACTGTTAACAAAGAATGAGGTAGCTAAATAATGCTGGCTACCTCAGTACTTTTACATTGCTGTATGTTTCTTATATTTGGTTAATTGTACTTGAAACTGCTCAATACCTTCTTTTCCCTTGTACATCTTTACAACCATGTAATCATATTCAGGGGCTAACCAAACGGTAGCTTGACGCTTATCATTATCGTACACGCGTTTAATACGAATCGTCTCAACATTACCAATCGGTAAAGTGATGGTTTCTTTACCATCGACTACAAAGTCATATGTGCGCTGGTTACCTTTTTTATCAATGATAGGGTAGCTAAACTTTTGTTTACCGGCTTTTAAATCATTACGAAGTTGCACTTGATAAGTGAGTAAGTCTTGCTGCTGTACTAGCCACTTAACATCCAGTGGGTATTTGTCTTGGTTTGACGTAACAGCTTGGTTTTTATGATCAAAGGTGATCTTATAATCTCTGTCTGGGCCTGTGCCTGAGCGGATCATTGAGTACTCTAGTGGGGTAGGCTTAGAGTCATGTATTTTGAATGTGGAGGTTTCCTCTCTTTCATCCGAAAATATCATCCATTCAATATCACTTTTGTATTTTAATTGATATGTGTCTTTATCAAGCTGTTTGAGTTCACGGTAGGCTGTACCTTGTACTGAGCCCTTGCGAGAAATTTGATACTCTGCATTGTACGGTATAAGAGGGTTAGCTATAAGTGAACAGGAGAAAATAGCGCTTAAGCCAAGTAGCCAAGCGCATATTTTTTTATTTTGGGTAGGTTGCGCCTTGAGCTGGAAGGGGTTGGTTATCAAAAACGGCATAATCTGCTTCCATAGTTAGTCTGTGTTCGCTGAACCACTGAACCACCAAAGGATAGATAATATGCTCTTGTTCATGAACACGCTGTGCCAGTGTCTCAGCTGTATCGTCTGCTAAGATGGGTACCTTAGCTTGCAGAACTACTGGACCACCGTCTAGCTCTTCCGTCACAAAGTGTACGCTTACACCATGCACATTGTCTTTTGCATCTATCGCTCTTTGATGGGTATTCAGCCCTTGATACTTAGGCAACAAAGATGGGTGAATGTTCAACATTTTCCCATTAAATTTTTGCACTAAGCTAGGGGTTAGAATACGCATAAATCCAGCTAATACAACTAAATCTGGATTAAAAGAGTCAATTAAAGATGCTAATTCAACGTCATAGTCTTCACGTGTAGCAAATGCTTTGTGGCTTAAAACGCGCGTGTTTATACCAGCGTTGGCAGCGCGAGTTAAGCCGTATGCATTGTCTTTGTTACTGAACACAGCAACTACCTCGCCTTTAATTTGATTACTCTGGCAAGCATCAATAATTGCTTGTAGGTTTGAACCACTACCCGAGATCAATACAACTAAGCGAGTGTTTGACATTAGGCTTTACCACCTACTATTTCTACTTGTTCTTCACCTGCAGCTGCATCTTGAATTTCACCAATGTGCCAAGCTTGCTCACCTTGTGCAGATAAAATTTCTAAGCTTTGTGCTAATTTATCAGCAGGTACTACTAAAATCATACCAACACCACAGTTGAAGGTGCGATACATCTCATGTGTGCTGATGTTGCCATTATCCTGTAGCCAGTTGAAAATGACTGGCCATTGCCAGCTATCGCCTTTAACCACTGCTTTTGCAGACTTAGGTAAAACGCGAGGAATATTTTCCCAAAAGCCACCGCCGGTGATGTGAGATAGAGCATGCACGTCAACATGTTTCAGTAACTCTAAAATAGACTTTACGTAGATACGAGTTGGCTCTAGTAAATGCTCTCCTAAGGTTTTACCTTCAAATTCAGAGTGTGTGTCGGCACCCGATACTTCTAGTACTTTACGAATTAATGAGTAGCCATTTGAGTGCGGACCACTAGATGCAAGTGCAATTAATTGATCACCTGCTGCTACTTTAGTGCCATCTATAATTTTTGACTTTTCAACCACGCCAGTACAAAAACCAGCCATATCATAGTCGTCACCTTCATACATGCCTGGCATTTCAGCCGTTTCACCACCAATGAGTGCACAACCAGATAATTCACAGCCTTTGCCAATACCAGTTACTACATCAGCGGCAACATCTACATCTAATTTACCTGTTGCATAGTAGTCCAAGAAAAATAGGGGTTCTGCACCTTGGACAATTAAGTCATTCACACACATAGCAACTAGGTCGATACCCACTGTGTCGTGTTTTTTCAAATCGATAGCGAGACGAAGTTTAGTGCCTACGCCGTCTGTGCCAGCGACGAGTACAGGCTCTTTGTAACCCGTTGGAAGTTCGCATAGTGCGCCAAAACCACCGATCCCGCCCATAACTTCTGGACGACGGGTTTTTTTCACTACGCCTTTAATGCGCTCTACCAATGCATTGCCTGCATCGATATCTACGCCTGCGTCTTTGTAGCTAAGAGACTGTTTTTGTTCGCTCACAGGTTTTCCTCAAATTGCTTTATGGGTTGCTTAGAAACGCGCGTATTTTACAACAATTGCCCATATGGGGCTAGTTGAATTATTACTTAACCTGAACTCAAGATAACGAATATGAAAAAAGGTATAAAATCATATTATTACTGAGGCTGAGACTTTAATGTAGTTATACCCTAAAAAAGGGGTGGTCGTATTTCCAAGTTCAAGTTACTTGATTTGAGGTGTCGACATTATAGGGTTTGAGGCCAAAGGGCGGGTGAATGTTCCTACCCTTTAGACGTTTATAATTGAATGTAGTGTGACCTTAATTACGCTTTAGCTATTAAGATCGCCCGCAGCGGTGCAGGGTAACCTTCAATGGTTTTACTCACATCATTGGGGTCTAAAAAGTCAGCTAGTGACTCAGTTTGCATCCACTGAGTACGACGCTGCTCGTCCAAAGATGTACTCTCTTCATTCACTACTTTTACATCTTTAAATCCAACGCGCTCGAGCCATAGAGTTAATGCCGCAGTGCTAGGAATAAACCATACATTTCGCATTTTTGCGTAGCGATCAGTAGGTACTAGTACAGTGTTAACGTCACCCTCAATTACGAGGGTTTCTAAAACTAATTCTCCACCCGGGCGTAATTGCGATTTTAGCTGGGCTAAAAAGTCGATAGGGGAGCGACGGTGGTATAACACGCCCATAGAAAACACAGTATCAAACGCTTTTAACTGCGGTAGCTGCTCTACACCCAGAGGCAGTAAATGCACGTTAGGGTCAGGGTTGAAATGTTTGATTGCTTGAAACTGCGATAAAAACAAATCAGAGGGGTCAATACCCACTACAAACTCAGCGCCAACGCCACGCATGCGCCACAAGTGATAGCCTGAGCCACAACCGATATCAAGTACTGTTCGACCATTTAAATCGCTGATATGGGGCACTAGTCGATCCCATTTCCAGTCACTGCGCCATTCTGTGTCGATATGAATGCCGTGAATATTAAATGGGCCTTTACGCCATGGCATCATTCTTTTAAGTAGGTGTGCTAATTGCTTTTTGTGACCATCAGAAAGCTCTCCAACTAGACCGAACTCAACTTTATCTTCAAGATTAATGTGGTCAGTATTTGATTGGGGTAAATTTTTAAGTACTTTTTCCCATTGCGGCCAATCGCCATGCTGGGCTTCATTTTGCCAGTGTGTTAGCTGTGCAGGTAATGTATCCAACCAGTGACTTAATTGGCTTTTAGCTATGGCAGCATAGAAATCTGTAAACCAAGTGTGCATTTTTTCTCCGTTACTTAATTGCTACCATTGAGCAAAAGTTAAAACATTGGTACCAAACTTGTGTTTGGGTAAAACCAATTTCATTTAAACGTGCAAGGTGTGTGCTTAAACTATCGGGGCGCATGACGTTTTCTATGGCCGTCCGCTTTTGGCTAATTTCAAGTTCAGAATAGCCATTATGGCGCTTAAAATCATGGTGAAGATCAATGAGCAGGTTATCTTGTTGATCGCTTTCGCCTATAATTTTTTCACTCAATAAAATCACGCCACCAGGTTTTAATCCATTATAAATATTGGTTAATACCGCGAGGCGTTGATCTTGTGGAATAAACTGTAAGGTAAAGTTCATTGCAACCACACTTGCATCGCTAATTGTCAAATCAGTGATGTCACCTAATTGTACGTCAACGGGTACATCTGATTTAAAGCCGCCTAAATGCATTTTACAGCGCTCAACCATCGCTTGAGAATTATCAACTGCGATGATTTGGCAGTTTTCTTTTGCGATGTTTCTACGCATGCTTAACGTTACGGCACCTAATGAACATCCTAAGTCATACAATTTAGAGTTACTTTGCGCAAATTGACCTGCTAATTTACCCATAGTGCTTACTATGGTTGCATAACCAGGCACTGAGCGCTGGATCATATCAGGGAACACTTCAACGACATTAGCATCAAAACTAAAGTCTTTCACTTGTTGCTCTGTGGCATAAATACCGTCTTTGCCAGTCACGTTTTTGTCTCTCTTGCCAAATAATCTTACTATTTTAACATTTTATGCTGGATAGTCAGTGATAAATTCAGTAGCTTGGCTACTATTAATGATAAGAAGTAAAAAAGAGACAAATAATGGCGAGAAATAAAGTGGTTAGTACCGAAGATATTTTATCAACTTTGTGTAATTCAGTGACAGAAGTACTTTCTTCTGCAAGCGGCAATCAAATTGCGTATTCAGCAATGGTACAAAAAATAACCCGCACTTGTATGAGACCGGATATTGGGTGTTTTGTACTGTTTGATGGTGGCTTTACAGGTCTTGTGGTAACGAATTTCACCTCGCAATCAGCGATGGAAATTTACCAAGACTATATGCGTAACATGGGTATGCCAGAAGGTGAAATTGCGACGAGTCACCTCTCAGACGATGTATCTAATGTGATGGGCGAGTTGATGAACCAAATTGTTGGCGACTTTACAAGCAAAGTACGAGAGCAATTACATACCTCTATTACACAAAACCAGCCTAAGATGATGGCAATCAACAAGCAGGTGCAAATTTCAGTTGATACCACAATGGATCGTCCACAGGCTCGTCGTGTAACTTTTACTACACAAAGTCAAAATATATTCTATCTTGAGTTAGCAATGGACAAAACTGAGTTTATTAAACTTCATGATTTTGATATTGCTGAAGCTGTTGACCCTGACACAATCATAGAAAATCAAGCTACAAAGTCAAAACAAGATGCAAAAGCAAAAAAGCAGGCTGCTGATGATTCGGCAGATGATGATTTTATGTCGGAGTTAGGTCTTTAAAATAGCATAACTTTCGTGACCGTTTTAAAACATGTGTTTTCTTTAGCTACCTTTACAGGGCTAAATCATATAAGCAGGGTGATTATGACCCTGCTACTTGCCAAATTTATGGGCGCCGAACATTTTGGTACATTCGCTGCTTTACTTGCACTTTGTGAAGTACTCTTACTGCCGGCAAGTATGGGTTTTGCATCATCTCTTATGCGCTTGGCACATCCGTTATACAAAAATCATCAGCATGCCTTATTACAAGGTTTAAAGCGTGTTTACCTGGGCGCTGCAGTTAGTTTTGGATTGATTTTTGTAGCCATGGTGCTGATTGGTTATAGGTTAGCCTCCCCTCAGGCGCTTGCCAATGAGCATTTAGAATACCTGCTGCTCATAGTCCCGTTAGGTGCGATAATGCAATGCCAAGCTTCGTTTTTAATTGCTGTGGATGCTAAGCGTCGTGGACTATTAACTCAGCAATCTTTGTTTGAAATTTTAACGGCAATAACGTGTGCATTGTTATATTTTAAGCAGGGGCAACTGCATCTTGAAACAGTTTGTCAGGCGCTCGTCGTCAGTATAGGTTGTGTTGTTGTATTGCAGTTTGTACTTATATTTCCTTTGCTTAAAAAGCACAAGCCAGCTTATCAAACTAGGCATTGGTGTAGTTCATCTTTATGGTTACTGGCAAGCGGAGCCGGGGTAGCGCTGGTGGCTAAACTAGACGTATTACTGGTTCATCATTGGCTTGGTCCCAAGGCGGTGAGTGTATTTTATCCAGCCGTGGTGATTGCAGGTTTAATGGCAATTTTGTCTAATGCGTTTGGTCTGGTTTTAAAACCCATGCTGTTAAAAGCACGAGTAGATGCTATTGAAGTTAGTCATTTGATGCGCTTATTTTGGGGGTGTAATTTTGTTTTTGCTGCTTTATTGGCGGCAGCTGCTTATCCGTTATTGGCTTTATACAATGAGCCACAATTAGAGTCAGGACACACTTTGCTGCTTATTTTACTGCTCGCACAGCTTGTGACTCCGCTTAGAGTATGTGCAAGTAGTGCAATTAATCTAGTTGGAGAACCGTTGTATAACCTATGGGTGTTGCTATTTGCGACTACGGTAACGGTATTACTCGCTTGGTATCTGCAAACTCATTATGGGTTAATTGGCATAGTTTGGGCATTTTGTTTTGGTTTTGTACTGGGTGCCGTAATTAGAACTTGGCTAGTATTACAGCGCGGGTATTTAGAATTTGGTTGTATATTTAGTTTAAGTAGTCAGTCAGTAAAAGCTCAGTTGTAAAGCCTGCAGTACCAAAAGTAATCGTAAGTCTAACTCGAATTGGTGGTAGTTAGGCTCCATATGGCAGCAAAGCTGATAGAACGCTTTGTTATGATCCTTTTCTTTAAAGTGTGCAAGCTCATGCACAACCAGTACTTTTAAGAGCGCTTCAGGTGCATTTTTTAATTGCTCAGCAATGGCTATTTCATGCTTGGCTTTTAATTTACCACCGTGTTGATGGCTTTTAAAAGTATGCGTGCCCAATGCATTTTTCACCAAATCCGTTTGTTTTTTGTACTTAACGCTGTTTAAGTTCGGTGCATTTTTCAGGTAGCGCTGCTTGAGCTGGTTAGTATATTCGTATAATAATTTTTCACTTTTTAACTGGTGAGCCTCAGGGTACTTATTTTTAAAATATTGCTCAATTTGACCACTTTTAATGAGTTGTTGAACTTGAGCTTGAATATGCTCAGGATAGTGAAGAAAATAGTGTGAAAAATCCATGGTCTCATTTGTGGTACAGGTATCATCATGTCATTATAATGCAATTAAATAATAAACACGATGGAACAGGGAATTTAAGATGTATCAAGCAAGTTGTCTATGTGGCAAAGTACAAATTCAAATTGATGGAGCTATAAGCGACATTATTCATTGCCATTGCTCTTTATGTCGTAAGTCTTCAGGCACCGCTTATGCGACAAATGGTTTTGTAAATACGGATGAATTGCATATAGTCGCAGGCAAAGAGCATATAAAGTTTTTTGAGTTCAAACTGGGCAGGAAACGTCATTTTTGCGCTTATTGTGCAAGCCCATTATTTAGTTCAAATAGTGACTTGCCGGATAAACTGCGCTTACGGTTAGGTATATTGGACTCGAATATCAATGAGCGACCTATGTCTCATAACTTTGTTACAAGTCAAGCTAATTGGGAAGACCTTGATGCAGGTTTACCAAGGTATGAGACATTTGAGCCGTCTCGAATGAAGTGACTCTAGTCGCAGGTCATAAAAAGCTAGTTTGTTGTGGTTGCTGCAGCGCAGGGAATAAGCCTAACTGTACCTCTGCGCGGTTGAGATCAGCGACAAACTGCTTGGCAAGTAACGGCGCATCGTAGTTATCTGCGGTATGAAAAAATACATATGGTGTTTTACCCTCATCAAGCCACAGGTTTATTTTTTTCAGCCAAGGAGCATAAAATTGGCGATTGGCTTGTAAATCAGAGCAACCCACGTAGCGCAAAATAGGCGCATTGCCTGTTGCAATTACATGAAGTGGCACTTTGGGCTTTTTACTCTGTGCATCAATGATTGCTGGGGTAGAGGGTAGCTCACTGAACAGCGGACGGGTGTCCATCATAATACGGTTGTATTGGTGAGCCATTAAAAATTGATTAAAGCGTCGCTCGTTATCAGCTTTGTCAAAAAAGCCTAAATGCCTAATTTCTATACCTAAGGGTAACTCACTAGGTAACCACTGACAGAAGTTTTCGATATTGTGCTGATATTCAGGTCCACAAGCTTTGGGTAATTGCAGCATTATTTGGCCTATTTGATCAAACATAGGCTCAAATAAAGTGAGCCAGCTTCTTAGTTCCTGCTGACAGTTTTGTAGCGCGAGCTCATGAGAAAATCGCTTGGGTACTTTAAAGGTGAACTTGAAGTCATCTGGTACATCTGAGCGCCATTTTTGTATAGAAGAGGGCTTTGGATCGGCATAAAAGCTGGTATTACCTTCAACCGAATTAAATATTTGCGCATACTCGCTGAGCATTTGTGCGTTTTGGCAATGAGAAGAGAAAAAGCGACCTTTCCAATGTGTTGAGCTCCACTGTGGGCAGCCAAGATATAACATGTGATTGCATTTACCGTGCTCTAAGATGGCAATAGTGTAATAAAGATGGCGAATTTTAGAAACTAAATCATATCTAGGATGACATTGTGAGTCGGAATTTTATATAATTGGCGATAATTTTTCATATTAATGCCAGTTACCTTGCCTTGTGTAACTGAGACACAGGAATACTATGCGCTCAATATATTGCGGAAATCTAAATAAAAGCAACGTCGAACAAGAAGTAGAATTATGCGGTTGGATCAACAAACGCCGAGACCTTGGTGGTTTAATCTTTATTGACTTGCGCGACCGTGAAGGCCTAGTGCAGGTTGTATTTGACCCTGAAGTAGAAGGGTTAATGGATACTGCAAACACATTACGTCAAGAGTTCTGTGTGCAAGTTAAAGGTATTGTTCGTGCTCGCCCCGATAGCCAAGTAAACAAAGATATGGCTACTGGTGAAGTTGAAATTTTAGGTACTGCGTTGACGATTATTAACCGCTCAGAGCCATTACCACTTGATTTTAATCAACAAAACTCAGAAGAGCGCCGTCTCAAATATCGTTATTTAGACCTACGTCGCTTAGAAATGAGTGATCGTATTAAATTACGCGCTAAAGCAAGCAGTTTTGTGCGTCGCTTCTTAGACAGTAACGATTTCTTAGATATTGAAACGCCAGTATTAACTAAGGCAACGCCAGAGGGTGCGCGTGATTACCTAGTACCGAGTCGTGTACACAAAGGTAGCTTTTACGCGCTGCCTCAATCACCTCAGTTATTTAAACAATTATTAATGATGTCTGGTTTTGATCGTTATTATCAAATCGTAAAGTGTTTCCGTGATGAAGACTTACGTGCAGACCGTCAACCAGAATTCACACAAATCGATATTGAAACTTCATTTATGAGCTCTGATCAGGTGCGCGCTATGACTGAGCAACTCATTTGCGAGATGTGGCAGGAACTACTAGAGGTTGATTTAGGTCAGTTCCCAGTAATGGCTTACAGTGAAGCAATGCGTCGCTTTGGCTCAGATAAGCCAGACTTGCGTAACCCAATGGAGCTAGTAGACGTAGCTGATTTGGTCAAAGATGTTGAGTTTAAAGTATTGTCTGGCCCGGCAAATGATGAAAAAGGCCGCGTAGCTGTTCTAACTGTGCCAGGTGGTGCGAAGTTATCTCGTAAGCAAATTGATGAATACACCAAATTTGTCGGTATTTACGGTGCGAAAGGCTTGGCATGGATGAAGGTTAATGACCGCGTAGCTGGTATTGAAGGTGTACAATCGCCAATTGCTAAATTCTTAAATGAAGAAGTGATCAATGCTTTGTTAGAGCGCACAAACGCTCAAACCGGCGATATTATCCTATTTGGTGCAGACAAACGTAACGTTGTTAATGAAGCAATGGGTGCATTACGTTTAAAAGTGGGTTTAGACCTTGAGCTAACAGATTTGAGTAAATGGGCACCGCTTTGGGTTGTTGACTTCCCAATGTTTGAAGAAGACGATGAAGGTACATTACACGCGGTACATCACCCATTTACTGCACCTAAAGACATTACTGCTACTGAGTTAGAAGCAAATCCTGCGGTAGCGATTTCTGATGCGTACGATATGGTATTAAACGGATATGAAGTAGGTGGTGGTTCGGTACGTATTCACAACAGTGAGATGCAACAAGCCGCATTTAGAATTTTGGGCATTGATGAGCAAGAGCAACAAGACAAGTTTGGCTTCTTACTAGATGCTCTAAAATATGGTACGCCACCTCATGCCGGTTTAGCATTTGGTTTAGACCGTTTAGTGATGCTGTTGTGCGGTACTGATAACATTCGTGACGTGATTGCATTTCCTAAAACAACGCAGGCATCGTGTTTGATGACCAATGCGCCAAGTGTTGCAAATCCAGATGCACTTAAAGAGCTCTCTATCAGCATAGAAAAGGCAAAGCTAGAGAGTGAATAATTAGAGTTTTTTGATTGATAATAAAGCGACTTAGGTCGCTTTTTTATACTTTAAATACAGTTAGTATCAATTTACATAACTAAGGATGAGGGTAGAGCGCATGGAGTTTATATTCTTAGCTGATAAAGTTGACGCGAAGTGGCATTTGGCAAAATGGTATTTTGAGCAATGGGGAGATATTATAGAAGGGGCTTCGCTTGAATCGTTCAATCAAAAGCTTGATGATTACTTAAATCGTGATTGTATACCTTTGGTTATATTGGCTGTTGAAGCAGGTGATGTAATTGGTGCCGCACAATTAAAGTATCATGAAATGTCGATATTTCCAGATAGAGAGCACTGGCTAGGTGGTGTGTATGTTACCCCCTCTGCTCGTGGCAATATGTTGCATTGGCCCTTGTTAATCAAATCGAAAGCATTGCACATGGACTAGGCGTGAGTCAATTGTACCTACAAACAGAGGCACTTGATGGCGGTTTATATGCGCGTCTTGGTTGGCAGGGTATTGAGAAAGTTAATTACCGAGGTGTTGATGTTCTGGTTATGTCTAAAGCACTTAATCAATAAATACAATAGCCATTTGGTATTATGACTTTTGTTATTTACGCTCGTTTAATTAGGTTTCGTGATTAGGTCGCTGGTGGGCTATGCTTTATTGATATTATTGTGCCGAGCAAGGGACATCATAAATGCACTATTTCTTTTGTTTCATGTGGTTAATGACTTTAGCGTTATTGAGTTATGCGCCTGCATTTGCAGCAACAAGAATTGTGATCGCCTCAGGTGAGTTTGCTGACCTTACCTCTCAAAAAGCTCCAAATGGTGGGTATATTAACCATTTGATTGTAGAAGCATTTAATACGCAGGGCATTAATGTCAAAGTAGAGTATTTGCCCTGGAAGCGCAATTATCATTTGTCAAAATTGGGTAAGTACTCTGCATCATCTTTTTGGACTTGTTACCGTTCGCACCAAGTTGACTTTTTGTGCAGCGAGCCAATCTACTCAGGGAATATGTATCTATATTATTTGAAAAGCCGTCCTATCGAAGATTGGAACACATTGCGTGATTTAGAAGGGAGTGTTTTTGGTATCACCCTTGGTTACGAATATACAGAAGCATTTTGGCAAGCGGTAGATTCTGGTGTTTTAACAGCGAATGTAGCGAGTACTGATGAGCAAAATCTTGGAATGTTACTAAAAGGGCGTGTAGATGTGGTTGTTTCTTCACCTTATGCGATGGATTGGATGCTAAAAAATCACCCTGACAAAACACTAAGTAAACTCGTTATTCGCCACACCAAAGCATTATTTCCTTTTACAACGCATTTATTATTTCCAAAATCCTTATCTAGCAGCAAACAACTAAAGCAAAGCTTTAATAAAGGGCTCACAGAGGTTAAATTATCTGGGCAGTGGGATAAATATTGGCACGCACTACTTCGTGGAGATTATAATCATGAGTAATGGCAGCCTTGTTTAATTGTACTTAGAGAGAGAATGAAAACTATCAAGGACTTACCCGGATTAGGGGAGAAATCAGAGCAGGTGCTGCTTAGTGTTGGCATTGATTCAATACAAGCTCTTCGTCAGCTAGGTGCCGTTCGTGCTTTTATTAAAGTGAAGAAATCAAACTCGACGAAGCCAAGTATGAATCTTTTATATGCTCTAGTCGGTGCGCTTGAGGGGCACCATTGGTTATCTGTAGCTAAAACGCAAAAGGCTGAATTACTCATGCTACTTGAAGAGTATGAGGAATTTGAGCAGTTGTTTAAGACCAATGACGAGCCTTTCACACTCGAGAAGGTAATAAATAGCGCCATGCACAAATAGATCTGCATGCTATACATATAACTGGTAATCCATACAGTATTTTGGCATTATGCACTTAAACTAATTATAGAGTGATTGCATTGGCAGTAATTTTAGGTATCGACCCTGGATCTCGTTTTACAGGCTATGGAGTTATTGCACACCAAGGGTCAAACTTTCAATATCTTGGTAGTGGCTGTATTAAGCTAGGGGAGCATGACTTTCCTACTCGGCTGAAAATGATTTACCAAGGCGTAAGCCAACTTATAGAACAGTTCTCACCTAATAGTTTTGCTATTGAGCAAGTATTTATGGCACATAACCCAGACTCCGCATTAAAATTAGGTCAAGCTAGAGGAGCTGCGATTGTTGCTGCTACCATGCAAGACGTACCCGTCAGTGAATATTCTGCTCGTCAAGTGAAGCAAGCTGTAGTAGGCACTGGTGGTGCACAAAAATCTCAAGTACAAGAAATGGTGAAGCGGTTATTAAAATTGCCAGGCACACCACAGGCAGATGCAGCTGATGCTTTGGCGATAGCTATCTGTCATGCTCATTCAGAACAAAACTTAATTCGCCTTGCTGGCAGTGCAACAAAAACCGTACGACGAAGACTTAGATAGGAATAAACATGATTGGAAGACTCTGTGGTGTATTATTAGAAAAACAACCACCGGAAATTTTGCTTGATGTTTCAGGCGTGGGGTACGAGGTACAAATGCCTATGACCTGCTTTTATGAGTTACCCAATGTGGGTGAGCAAGCTGCTATATATACGCATTTTGTAGTACGCGAAGATGCACAGCTGCTATTTGGCTTCAATCATAAAAAAGAGCGTGCTTTGTTTCGTGAGCTAATCAAAGCGAATGGTGTTGGACCTAAACTTGGGTTAGCTATTTTATCGGGTATGTCTGCAGAGCAATTTATTCAATGTGTTAACAGTGAAGATGCAACGACTTTAGTAAAAATCCCCGGTGTTGGTAAAAAGACCGCAGAGCGCTTAGTACTAGAAATGAAAGATAGGTTAAAAAACTTTGCTAATGATTTGCTGACGCCATTTAGCGATGCGGCTGTTCTTGAGCCACAAAACAATCCAACTGTTGCAGATACACCCGCAGACGATGCAGTTGCTGCATTGTTAGCATTAGGCTATAAACAAGCACAAGCATTAAAATCAATAAAAGCAGTATCGCAACCTAATATGAGCACAGAAGCGTTGATAAAAGAAGCGCTCAAATCAATGATGTAAACTACTATGATAGAAGCTGATAGACTAATAGAGCCTGAAGTACAGGGCAATGAAGATGTTGTTGATAGGGCGATTCGCCCTAAATTACTTGCAGATTATACGGGACAGCAGCATGTTAAAAAACAAATGGAAATTTTTATTGAAGCTGCGCGCAGCCGTGATGAGGCACTGGACCATTTATTGATTTTTGGTCCGCCAGGTTTGGGCAAAACAACTTTAGCTAATATTGTAGCCAATGAGCTAGGCGTTAATATTAAAACAACTTCAGGGCCAGTATTAGAAAAGGCCGGTGACTTAGCCGCTCTACTTACCAATCTTGAACAAGGTGACGTGTTGTTTATTGATGAGATTCATCGTCTGAGCCCACAAGTCGAAGAAATATTATACCCGGCTATGGAAGATTATCAGCTTGATATAATGATAGGTGAAGGCCCTGCAGCGCGTTCAATAAAGTTAGACTTACCGCCCTTTACATTAATTGGTGCGACCACTCGAGCTGGGTCACTGACATCTCCGCTTAGAGACCGGTTTGGGATTGTACAACGTCTAGAGTTTTACTCTGTAACTGATTTAGCAAAAATCATTGCTCGTTCGGCATTTTACCTTGATTTAACCACCAGCCCAGAAGGCGCAGATGAAATCGCAAAGCGCTCTCGTGGTACGCCTCGAATTGCAAACCGTTTACTACGCCGTGTACGCGATTTTGCACAAGTTAAAGGTGATGGCACAGTGTGTGTTGATATTGCTCAACAGGCACTAGAGATGGTTGATGTTGATAAATGTGGTTTTGATTATATGGACCGTAAATATTTATTAGCTATCATTGAAAAGTTCACTGGAGGCCCTGTTGGTCTTGATAACCTTGCCGCAGCTATTGGTGAAGAACGTGAAACCATAGAGGATGTTATTGAACCTTTTTTAATTCAACAAGGGTTTATTCAGCGTACTCCAAGAGGGCGGATCGTTTCAAATGCAGCTTACCTACATTTTGACTTAACACCGCAAGCCTAGCCAATATCTAGGCTTTAGACTCCGTTCTTTATTTTTTGAATAATCATTGTGATTGCACTTTTACACTACTTTTATTAAAGCATTGATCATTTTATCGAGTTAACCGCGTTAAAAATGGTTTATGCAGAATAATTTCATACCTAAATCTCTGTCAGGTTATTAAGCCATTTACTTGTCGTAATGTCAGAACATTTATTTCATGTAATT
>NZ_ARPN01000063.1:0-406 GCF_054966645.1 Pseudoalteromonas sp. SANK 73390 | reverse complement strand
CCAGGCTGGACCATGTCGCTGAAGAGGTAGATAATCACCAAGGCGCAATACCCAAACGGCACAGCGAGGCCAAGGTTCGGCGTTGTGGTACTTGTGGTGGGCCTGACCATAAAGCTCGGACTTGCCAGCTCACAGCTGAGCCAACTACTTAAGAATCAACTGAAGCCGATAATTACTGCCTGTTTCTCTTAGTGTGACTCGATCGGTTATGGCGCAGGTTTCACATTGCGTCAGTATTCAGACGCGTCGCAGAGCCCGATCAACGAAATGACAACGAGCAGTCACAGAGAGCGCACCAAAAGTTCCCGACAAGTACGCCGCTCTGAGAGTACGCTTGTTTTTTATTTGAATTGTTTCCAAATATCTTTTGTTCCATGTCTGGGTTCTCTGTCATCGTTATTAACCC
>NZ_ARPN01000062.1:0-528 GCF_054966645.1 Pseudoalteromonas sp. SANK 73390 | reverse complement strand
ATGCTTTTGGCGAGGCGCCTTCCGAGTTCCCTGGAACGGACGCCACAGAGGGTGAGAGCCCCGTCTGGTCGGATGCCAAGCCTATGTAAAGCTCCTTCGACGAGTCGAGTAGTTTGGGAATGCTGCTCAAAAATGGGAGGTATATGTCTTCTAAAGCTAAATACCGGCCAGAGACCGATAGCGCACAAGTAGAGTGATCGAAAGATGAAAAGCACTTTGAAAAGAGGGTTAAAAAGTACGTGAAATTGTTGAAAGGGAAGCGCCTATGACCAGACTTGGGCCCGGTGAATCATCCAGCGTTCTCGCTGGTGCACTTTGCCGGGCACAGGCCAGCATCAGTTTGGCGCGGGGGATAAAGGCTTCGGGAATGTGGCTCCCCTCGGGGAGTGTTATAGCCCGTTGTGTAATACCCTGCGCCGGACTGAGGTACGCGCTCCGCAAGGATGCTGGCGTAATGGTCATCAGCGACCCGTCTTGAAACACGGACCAAGGAGTCGTCTTCGTATGCGAGTGTTCGGGTGTAAAACC
>NZ_ARPN01000061.1:0-383 GCF_054966645.1 Pseudoalteromonas sp. SANK 73390 | reverse complement strand
CGGCACAGCCATGTAGAACGTCNNNNTTTTCTACAATTTCCATGTGTCCCATTACACATGCATTGAAAAACGCCGTGCGTCTATTGACATCTATTGCCGCAGCTTCAGCTCCCGTCTTTAGAAGTAGCCTAACCAGCTCGAAACATCCGGTCGCACAAGTTACACGCAGCAGCGTCCACCCGTCGTCCGACGCAGCCTGAATGTCGCACCCCTCGCTAGAAGTAACCTGGCTACCTTAATATGTCCTCTTAGAGAGGCTAAGAGTAGCGGTGTTTCCATCCTTCGTTACCTGCAAGTTTTCGCTTGCCCGCGCTTCTAGTAACATCGCAGCTATTTGCGCGTGCCCCTCGCTGCAGCTCGCTGTAAGTGTAGTTGCTCTAGAC
>NZ_ARPN01000060.1:0-9690 GCF_054966645.1 Pseudoalteromonas sp. SANK 73390 | reverse complement strand
AGATTGGCCGCTTTTAGCAATCTGGGAGTCATCTCTAACAATAAATTCATATCATCAGACGCAACATTTTGCATATCTAGCTGCTTAAATGCTGATAGCTTAGCCATAGTCGGCCTAATACCTTGCTTGGTATTAACTGCTTTTTGTTGCGACCGTTTATTTGTCGCTGTATTTGTTCGGCGCGTATTACTCTTTTGGCCCCGAGCAGTGCTAGCTTCATCAAGAACCTTTTGAGTCGGCTTATTCGCCGCCTTTGCAGCCTTTAAAGACCCAGCCTCAAGTGCTGTATTATTCAATGCGCCATTAGGCTTTGGTGATAATGAGTTTGGGCTTTGTAATTTATTATTCGCTTGGGCGTTATCTGATTGAGAAACTGCTCCGACATTGCCCTCAAGTGCAGCTAATAACTCCTGCACTGAGTTGTTTACAGCGCCAACTGACCAATTTAGCTCAGTAAAACTTGCATCCAAAGATTGAATATCAATGGCTTTAAGTAAACTAATCGTACTCTGTTGCACTGAGCGCATACTTTCACGCATGATGCTCTGTGTATCAACTTGGCGAAATACGGAGTCTTCAACACTCGATAAGCTACCTTCAATATTTGCAGAAGCTATGCCCATTTGTGGTGATGATTGACCTGCTTGAGCGTTTGGCGAAACAAAAGAAGGCGCTAAGTCAAGCGAGGTGGCACTCACTTGCTGCAATGCAGAGTTTAAATCCGATAAGTATGCTCTTAACAGCCCTTCATGACTTTGTAGCAGTTCATTTATATTGAACTGTGCCAACATAGCCAATAATGACTTAAGTGGTTTAGTATCGATTGCTAAAGCATCATCAAGTTGTTGCATCATCTGCCCAAGTAACGCGGCACTTACGCTGATGTCTTCATATGGCTGCACTTTTGGCAGTTTGTTTTTTACTTTATTTTCAACAGAACCCTGCACAGTTGAAGCACCTTGCTGTGCGTTGCGATTTTGATCAGAAGACCCCTGATTTGTCATAGCGATACCTAGGAAATACAAAGAAATGAGCGAAGTACCTGTTGAGAATATTGACTAAAGCCAAAGGAGGTTTGGCGATGCGCTAACAGGCGTGGTGTTATTCACCTCAATAGAGGGTTTATTTGTACTGCAAATAACACTGGTAAATATTATTTGCAGTACAAAAAAAGGCAGGTAAAAACCTGCCTTGATGTACTGATGGCAAACTTTAATTTGCCTCAGTAGATTGTTTATAGTCTACGGCTGCCTCGAACCAATCGCAAAGCTCAGGTTCGGTCAGCGCGTTAAGCTCGTTTAAGCCCCACCCAGTATATTTAGCAAGGGCAATAACCATCCCTTTTAAACGCTTGGGCGGGATACGAGAAAAGCCTGAAGTTTTTCGCGCAACTTAACAAAGTCACTCCAATCAAGCTCTTCTATCACTTCAGGAGAGACTTCACACAGATTTGAGAAATAGCGAATTTCGCTTTCTGACTCACTCAAATCTGTTTTGTCCACCATTAAACGATCACGCACTTTAGGTCGTCTCATTGTTAGTTCGGCATACTCATGCGCATCGACCGTGACTGGGAAGTTCAGTTTAATGATATCTGTCATAACTTATTACGCTCCAATTGCAGCACGTAGTAGTGCCATTTGATCTTTACCATTGATAATACGAGTGTCGTTTTGTAGGTCGATGTCATAAATAAGATCCTGACCAATTTCTAACTTGTATTTTTGAACCGCGTACTGAAGCGTTAATTTTGCTTCTTCGCCGTCTTTCCAGTTACCCATATCAACTTCTTTGAAGAAGCCCTCAAGAGTTACTTTTACAGGTACTGGCTCTTCGCCTTGTGCTTGAATCGCACCACGTGCTGTAAGTGGTGTTGTTTTACCACTCCAGTCACCTAGTAGCTTCATCATGTCAGCGTTGTACTCAAGCAGTGTTACTGAGCCTTCAAGTTTTTCAAGCTGACCTACATCAAGCTCAATTGGCGCTTGAAAGCCTGACGTTACTTCACGTGTTTTAACCGTTACTTTTGGTAAAGTGATTTCATCAGCAATACCTAAGTAGCCTTTACCATCAACGAATAACTTGAATTTTTTTAGGATTTTAGGAGACATTGCCATTATACGATTTCCTCTAGGTAGTTGTTGGTAAGAATGCTCTTGAAGGTGATGTGCTCAGCCGGTGTAGGTGGTGTAAAGTCAAAGCTAAAGTACACTTTACCTGCTTGAATGTTTGCTGGTGTGTTTAGGTCTGCATCAGCCCAAATTTGACCACCTAAAATAGCACCTTGTGCTTTTAAGCTATCAAGGTATGACTGCACGCTTTGTGTTACATCTTCGATGTACGTTTTAGTAATGTTACGGTCTACAGCCCACATGTGCGCACGTAGCAATGAGTCATTAATCATATCTGCGGTACGGACTACAGATAGGAATGCCCATTTAGGGTCGTCAGAACAGGTACGGTTACCCCAAAGTTTAAAGCCATTTTGACGGATAATCGTCGCCACTTCATTTTCGTTTAGCAAGTTTGCACGTGCGTTAGCGTCGCCTAACTGAAAGTCAATTGGACGAGCAGTTGCAACAATACCATTCATATTAGTGTTACTTGGGCTCCACCAAAAACCACGGTCGTTATCTGATTTTGCAATCATACCCGCAACGCGTGCACTGGCAGGTTCAACTACTGTTGCACCATCACGAAATACCTTAACTGCAGGGTCAACCACAAATACGCGACGAGATCCAAAGTCACCACGATAGGCTTTTGCTTCATCATCATTTGTATTTGGGCCATCAGCAATAATTACCGCACGCAAACGCTCAGCCACTGCAACCATTTCAGTTACAACAGGGTTGCGGTTTCCTTCTGGACGCTGATGCGCATAACCTGGGGCTACCAAAATACGTGGAGTAACGCCTAATACCGACTCCGCGCCTAAGAAAGCTTGTACACCTTCATATGAACCATCTGTTGCAACACCACCAACCATATTAGTCATGATTGATGCTTCATCAGCACCTTCAACGCGCACAACCACAACCACTGCTCCGGCTTGGTCGAAAATACCATCCATTGCTGCAGGCAGTGTACCTTCAGTACCCAAAAGTGCAGCTTCAGCACGCTTACCTGCAATTAATACAGGTGTATTAAGTGGAAATTTTTCTGCATCTGCCGCTGGTGCAGTACCAATAACACCAATTACTGAGCTTTTTACTGTTTTGATTGGACGAGTGCCTGATTGCGCCTCGATAACCTCTACACCATGTAGAAATTGTGACATATGATTCTCCTTTAAGGGTATGTCAGTTAGAAACAAAAAAACCACGCCAAGCGTGGTTTTAAGATTTAAAAAATAATTGGGTGATTAAGCCCTGTTTTATGTTGTTACGATTAAACTTGTATGCCTTCGATCAACACGGGTTCACCGTTTATTAAATAAAGGCCGTTAATATCTATCGACAATTTACCGCTGCCTGCGGGGTGCACGGCAACTGATTCAAGACGAAAGCGTGGTTCCCACTTCTCTAACCCCTCTGAAATTGCAAGAGTGATATCCCCTACTAAAGAGCTAGAAAATGGGCTGTCGAGTAAATCAAATAAACCACAGCCATAGTCACGACGCATAACGCGACTGCCCAAAGGCGTAGTAACTATATCTCGAATACTTTGTTTTAAATGGTCAACGCCCGATAGCGGTCGACCTGTTTGTGCGTTCATGCCAATCATGCTTGGCCCTCCTTACTAACCGCCAACGGTAAAGCTGCCTTCACCTAATGCCATTTTGCCGCCACAGTTGGTTGGGTCGCCAATTCTGGCAACCGCTTTACCAGCAATGGTAAAACTGCCTGCACCTTGCGAAATAGTTTTAGCAATATGCTTTGTTTTTGGGTCTGCAATCATACTGTGCGTACTGATAGAGTCGCCTTGACGCAATGCAGGTTTGCCGGCCACCGTAAAGCTTGCTTGCGATGCGCTGGCGCTGCCTGGCAAAAAGCCCACATGCACATTGGTAATATGACCATCTAAAGAAATAGCGGGCATGATTTACTCCTGCGCACTGATATGGCTACCGTTGAGCTTAAGTGTTGCCGCTGCTTTAACTGCCACGTTGCCACTGGTTGACTCAATATTTACCTCGGAGCCTTTTAAACTTAACGCTTCTTTGGCGGTGACTGAAATTTGCTTATCGGCATTAACGGTTGCATTACCCGTCACTTGAATGGTGGCATTATTACCTACGGTAATATTTAAATCGTTGTCACACTCTAAAATAATATCTTTAGCAGACTTTAGCTTGATTACTGCCGTATCTTGTTTAACATCAAGTAAATACTGGTGTTTTTTACGGTCGTACTCAACCATTGAGCCATCTTGGTATTTGGTCCGCTGCACATTTACACGCTCTTCCTTAGCAACATCACTAGCAACCGTCTCTAAATTGTGACCGTTTTGATACACGCTCCCAAGCACAACACCTTGAGCTAAGTCACCACAAGGCGCTAACACCATCACTTGCTCACCCACTTCTGGTGCTTGCCAAGTTAGGTCGTTAAATGCTTGATTGGTGAGCCAAGGCAGCCAAGTGGTAAGCCAATCACCAATTTTAACGCGTACTTTTGCCGTTTCGTAATCCACCTCATTCACAGTGCCTAGAGAAATTAACTTGGCCAAACGGTTTTGCATATCCGCCTGTGCTAGATTACTTTGTAGTGGGTTAGCCTGCATTGTCTGCCTCCGCTATAACGACCTCGCCTTGCGCATTAACGGTTGCCACATGATGATGCTCGCCCCCTTGCGGACCCAAAAACACATCGGTGATGGTGGGGCCGGGTGCTTCTTCAGGTGGTTCAACTTGATAGAAAAACTCCCAAATTAGTGTGACCTTGCCAATCATGGCGTCGGCTTGTTTGGTAAATGCAAATTGTGCATTTTGCGCTACAAAATGCTGCCAAGGAACGGGCACGCCGTCTGCCTGCATCAGTGCTTCAGCAGAATCTATCACCCCGTCTAAACGAGCAAGTAACGCGATGCTATCGGCATCTTCGGCTTCAATATCTAGTTGCAACTTAAGCACTCGTCTGTCGAGTGGGTTTGGGCTTAAGTTCTTATTAGAAGTAGGCCCATAAGTCACGCCTGATGCGGCGCCTGTTGTTTGCAACTCACTGGCTTGACGTTCTGAAACCAGCGTGACACACAGCTGCGCAACTTGTGTTAAATCTGGATAAGGTAAAGTGTGTTTTATAAGCCCAACCTGAGCCACACCTTGTAATCCAGACGTAAGGTACTCAAGCACCTTTTCAACTAGGGTACTGCGATGATTCATAGTGATCTCTGATAAAATGCTCAGCCAAAGAATCGGCTGTAGGATTAACGGCGGACGACGTGCCCGAAAGAGGTTAAGATGCTTTACTCAGCTGTTGGTGTTAAAATTTCACATACACCCTGAGCACGTGATTCAATTTCACTCAATACCTGCTCGGTGCCTTTTTGTTGATAAGGAAACACAAGCGTTCCTTGCTCTACTTTATCTACAAACTGACCAATCAAGGCGTTGGTTTCGCCCGCAGCCACTTTTACTTCATCTAAAGAATTAGCATTTGCCAATTTTGAGCTTAATTTTGCAAGCTCTAACAATAATAAGTGGCAAGTATCAGAAACAGTTCCAAGCAAAGATGCCTGATCTGCTACATTGAGTTTAATTTGACCACGCTTAACTTGCTTCTCAAGCTCTTGAATAGCTTCTTGCGATAATGGTTGATAGTCCATAATGCCTCCTAAGCATCTATAGCTGGGTAATTTACGACTCGGTCAATTGAGAAGTAGCTATTACCACCAAACTCAATAATATTTTGCGGTAATGCGCCCTCAGCAGCGTTTGATACTACTGCATTTTTGAATCGCACAAATAGCTGACTATAAGGGTGTAAACCTGCTACTCTAAGTGTATTAATATCGTAGACTCGAGCACCATCCCACCAACCGCCATAGCCACGTACAGTTAAATTATTTTTCTCAATTTCTTGATTAATTTGCTCACTAGTTGCTTCAGAATTAGCTTGAATAAATTCAACGTGTGAACGTGACCAATCATTGACATATTTGTCAGGTTGCTCGTAGTACCCGGGTTCAGATGTATATACATTAACCGTATGCACTTTCGTTAATTTCTGCGCTGCAGGATAAGTATGATAACCAGTATTGGTCACTGGCACTTTAATCCACTGAGTTTGAGTTTCGTCATTAGGGTCTATGCTTGGCTGCAAAGATGATTTTGAGTGCTGAATACGGTCGTAATAGCTGATGATTTGATTTGCATGGCTATTACCTAACTCTAAAATAGCACTATCAATATCATTATTTGCTTGAGAAATAGTTGAGTCAACCTCTGCCATCTTGGCACTCACGGTACTATTAATCTGACCTATCTGATCCTGTACCGTTTGAGTTAAGCCATCGGCTGCTGTGACCACATCGCTCAGGCGTTGCGTCATGGTTTTATCTTGTTCTGACATGGTTATTCCTTATGTTTAATAAGTACTTAACTTACTGAATTTAAAAGCCAAAGAATGTGCTTATTCTGAATATTTAGATATGTAAGATCCTGCACCTTGTCATCCTGACGAAGGTCAGGATCTTCATACCCTGCAACATCATCGTTTAGGTTTGTAAGATCCTGAAACAAGTTCAGGATGACAAATATAAGTTCAGGGTGACAAACATTGGTTCAAGGTGACGAGTATAAGTTCATGAGTATGAGTATGAGCATCAATTCACACTAGCAAACAACGCCTAAACATCCTGCACCTTGTCATCCTGACGAAGGTCAGGATCTTCGTACCCTGCAACATCATCGTTTAGGTTTGTGAGATCCTGAAACAAGTTCAGGATGACAAACATGAGTTCAGGATTACGTAAAATACTTAATCCGTTGTCATATTGGTTAATCATTCAGTGTATGTGTATCTTACTGATTTTTAGCGTTTAAAACAGGTCAATACTGTCCGCTTTAAAAGAAAGTTAACCGTATTGTTTAAAGTAATTATGCTTGCTCTAGTGCCACTAAACGTAGCTCTTGTTGAATTTGACGTTGCATGGTGTTGAGCTGTACTAAAGCCATATCGGCAAGTTCTCTGTCGACGATAATATTAAGATTATCAACCCCCACATTTACTTCAACGCTATCTGATGGAATTTGTGCCAAAGATAGCGTTAACCATTGCAACACTTTCACATCGGGTGTGCGGTAGCCAAGGGTGGTATCTGGTTGCGAGTACACACCCAGTAAAATAAGTTCTCCAGTGTCATCTGGTGACTCAATATACACACCAATCTCACGAATGGCGTACTCAAGTGGCGCATCAAATTTAGCGGCTATTTTAAGATCGCTGGTTTCGCCATCGCTATAGTCGGTATCAACAATTGCAACGCGTTCTTTTTCGCCCTTTAATGCGGTTTGCGTTTTGTTTGGTGTATAAGCGGCATCACCAAATGCCATATGGCTAATTTTGCCTTTAAAACCACGTTGTGTGGCACTGAGTAAGGCATCTAAGCCAGCTTGAGTAAACTGCAAGGTAAGTGCAGACATTAAGTCGCTCCTTGTAAAGTTAAATGATTAAACTGAATGCGCCTTAATAACGCACATATGCCCTGTGCAACTACCGCAGGTTCTGGCGTAATACCAAGCCAAGCAGCTTGATACTCACATTTTGCAATTGCGCTTTTACCTGCAAGCACAGCGCCCACTTGTGTATCTAAACTATTCGGTGCAATACCCTGTAGACTGGCATCAATATCAAGCGCAGCAACGCCTTGCGATGTTGCTAAACTCGCACCAAGCATCGCTTGACCATTATTTGGCATAACCCCTTTGAGCTGAGCTTGTTTATTAATTGCACCCACACCGGACGTACTGCTCAATAGCGCTCCCGATTCGAGTACGCCGGCATTCGGGTGTACGCCGTTAAATGCCCCATCCTTGTTGGCAAGACCAATCCCTGCACCACTAAACAACCCGGTTGTAAACTGCTCTTTAAGTGAAATGCCAAGCTGTACTTCAATATGAATTGATGCCCGTTTTGCTGTATCAATAATTCGTTTTACCTGCTCAAGCATGGCCTTAGTTAACAATCCCTGCTCGTTGCTATCAAGATTTGCATTAACCAATGCATTAACTATCACGGTGCCACGTTTGGCATTGGGTGATTGCCACCATTCTTGAATATCGGTTTCTATGCCCAAACTATCTAAGGCTTTTTTTAACGCAAAAGGCGTGGCTTTATAACGATGCACTGTAAATGCATCGGCAATCACTTGGCGTTTATTTTTTTCACTCCATGCATCATTCCAATCATCAACCGACAGTGACCATGCAAGCCACGGCAATAACTGCGCAGGGCATGCCTGCGGGTGCCAAATATCATGCAATAACTGGGTTTTATCAGGGTAAGTTAATAGCTGCGTGAGCGCCTGTAACAATCGACCGGCATTACTTGGCAATAATTTAGGCAGGTTCGCGTAGTTATCCATTTACGCCTCCACCACTGAGCTTTGCACAGTCATGCTATCGCATATCGCCACTTGATTTGCCCCAATACTGATGTCGCCGATAGGGCTGATTATTTGCCCACTTTCAACACCCGGTTGGTTCAGCGCCGCAAATAACCCCATGTGATTAATGTCACGACCTAATAAGGTTTGCTGAGCCAAGTATTGCGCCAATGCTGCCTTTACCGTATGTTCAACCACGGATGCAGCAGGGCCCGGTGCAATATTTATCGACACGGCTAAGTCAAAATGCTTAATGTCAGGGCCAGCAATCGTTACCCTGTCGCCAAGTGGCCTTACTTTTGAGGCCTCCTTAGCGATGTTACCAGTAGGTAATAAACCGAAATGCTGCTTTAGTATTTTAAGTAAATCATCTGACGGTTCACCGTTTTGTTCATGACTTAAAATGGTTAAATGAATGTCGCAAGGCTCAGGGCTTGTAACATATACATCTTTTACTCGTGGGTCTGCCGAGAGCGCATGAAATTGATAGGCTTGTTTACTGCCTGCCGTGTTTAAACCTTCAAACACCATTTGAGTGCGACGGCGAAAACGTTCATCACTTTCTTTATCTTGCCTATCAACATTATAACGAGCAGCAATGGCGTCTAAATCATTCCCTGTGGCGCTTGCTAGCATGTTACCTTTAATGGCGTCGTTTAACTTACCGTCAAACAATAATTGCTGGTATGCCAGCATTTCTAACATCACCTGCATTGGCTCTGACTCAAAACTCAAAGCCTCTTTATACTGTGGGTAATGTTCAAGTAATTTGTTTTTAAGCTGTGATAGTATTTGCTCAAAATCCAGCTCAGTAATGGTGTCGGGTAATGGCACCTTAGACATATCTAACAAGTTAAAAACGCGCATAATGCACCTCTGAGGCAATAAAAAAGCCCACATAATAATGTGGGCCAATTGGTTGGATAATGGAAACTTACTTATTTAAATGCTGTTTTTTAAGCATTTAGTTAATTATTCAGTATATGTGTATCTTAGCGATTTTTAGGATTTAAAACAGGTCAACTCTGACCGCTTTATAACTTTATAAGGTCCTGAAACAAGTTCAGGATGACGATTATGTAAGTTCAGGGTGCCCCTTCTTGTCATTCTGACGAAGGTCAGAACCTTCTAATATTTAACATT
>NZ_ARPN01000059.1:0-10142 GCF_054966645.1 Pseudoalteromonas sp. SANK 73390 | reverse complement strand
TACGGGGAATACTGACCGAACGTGCCGATAGCAGCAGGGCCATACGGTTTAGCCCCGTGTGTACGGGGGAATACCTAGGCGCACTAAATAATGCGTCTAGGTAAGTCGGTTTAGCCCCGTGTGTACGGGGAATACAGCCGACCTAGATTCGCCCTCTTTGGCATGTTCGGTTTAGCCCCGTGTGTACGGGGAATACCAATCCAAAAAGTTTCAGAGTCACCGTCTTTAACGGTTTAGCCCCGTGTGTACGGGGAATACTCTAAAAGTATATGCTTGTTTTTATTAAATAAAAAGTGGCATACAAAATGTACCAAGTTTTTAATGAGCAAATGTGCGATTTATTCGCCTATATTTTCGTTATCAACTGGCGTAAATTTCACTAGCCTTAAACCTTCTAAATCAACAGGCATTCTGGCATTTTCACCATAGGTAATAAAGTCAAACCCCGACTCAGTATTGGTAGCCCAAGCCATCACTACATTACCTTGCTCAGCCAGTTCTGTTATTTGATGCCAGATCATTTCTCGTATTTTTCGACCCACATCACCAACATATACACCCGCCCTAATTTCAAGCAGCCATACGGCCAACCGCCCTCTTAATCTTGGAGGAACGGCTTCTGTTACCACTACACACATACTCATCGTTACGCTCCTAATTACTTCTATGTCCAGAATCACCTATTGACTCAGGTTCAGGTAAAGCAGGAGGTTGCGCATCTTCAAAAGGCTTAGGTGGGATTATTTCGCCAGCGTTAAGTACATCTTCTATCAGTGGGATTAAACGTTGCAATGTGCGATCTTTTCTAAACGCTTCTCTACAAGCTATACGCACGTCTCTATCTGGTTGCTTAGGACGCTTGCTAGCCACTCTAAATGCGGCAGGCACAACCGTGTCAAATTTAATAATATCTGCAATATCATATACGAATGACAATGGCTTACCTGAATGTAAAAAGCCGATAGCTGGCGCATAGCCCGCTGCGAGTATCGCCGCTTCGGTAACCCCATACAAACATGATGTGGCGGCACTAATACATTGATTAACCACGTCGCCTGCTTGCCAATCTTTTGGGTCATAACGTCGGCCACGCCAATCAACTTTATATTGTTTTGCCAGTAACTCATAGGTTTTGCGCACTCGCGCACCTTCAATGCCCCGAAGCTGATCAACACTACGCCGCTCTGGGGCTGGCTCTGCAAACCTCAGTTCAAACATTTTGCGCACTACTTTTAAACGCAATGCTTCATCAAGTGCCAGTTTAGCTTGATACAGCAACTTGTCTGAACGCGCACCTCCGGGCTGCCCTACTGAATATAAACGTACACCCGCCTCACCAACCCAAATAAGCAATGTACCCGTCGTAGCGGCAAGTTTCACCGCTGCGTGGCTAATACGCGTGCCGGGCTCAAGTAAAATACACACCACCGACCCAACAGGAATATGCATGCGCTCGCCGTTCACTTCATCAATAACAACAAATGCACCGTCTCGCACATCAATGCGCCCCATAGCAACAAAAATCATCGAGTTACGATCTTTAATAGGGATTGGTTTTAAAGGGAGAAATGCCATTTAATATTCCTTTATTTTACAAGTTTAAGTATAACGGCTTTAGTTATACTTAAACTCTACGCAACATCATCAAACCACATCCCATTGCTTTAGCACGACCAAACCCAGTCATGTGCTGCTGTAAGAAAACATCCGGTTCAACCACTGTTAGTACACCTTGAAAATCTACACTCGAAAACCTCACATTGTGACCTGAACGCTTTTTACTATCATGCTGTGTATAGCTCTCGATATTAGGCATACTATCGAGTGTTACCCCCCACTTTTGAGTGCGCTGCTGGCTACAAAACCAATTTAATGCGGCCTCTTCCATCACCGTTTTTAGTCCCTCAGGGTTGTTTTTAAAGTCAGCCTTGGCTTGTTTTTTTGCATGCATTAACACATCATGACGACGACTTTTTCCATCAGCACTAGTAACACATATTGTCGGGTTTACTCTTAATTTAAACCCTAATTTATCACCCGTGTGTAGTTTTGGCGTAAAAGGCTTTGAGCTAACCGATAACAAGGTATCAAGCCCTTGCGGCTGAGCCTGTGACAAAATAAAAAACTCGGGCCGTCCATGCATGCTCATCTCTTCCCGATAAATAAAACAGCGCTTATCTTCATCGGGAAAAAGCCGCCACAATAATTGGTGTGACGCATATACTCCATTGCAAGATAACTTAGCAAGTTCATTAGACGCTTGAGAAGAGGCTGCTAACGTTACTTTACTCAAAAACATGCATGTCTCCTTGATTTTGCTCACTAACAGGTAGAGTTATTTGATGCATTACTCGCTGCTTAAACTGCCACCGGTCCCGACTAACAGGTTCATCCCACTGCTGGGTAGTAACAATACCTGATTCTGTAAATTCGCTCTTATCACCTTCCCAAAAGTAGCTGTGCCAATCAGTTGCATTTAACCGCCACGAATCTTGCTGTTCAGAAGCTGTTAATGGCGGAAACGATGTATCCAACGCAGCTTTAAGGTTTTGCGTATCAACCAAATTAGGCATCATAGGCACACCTAGAGGACATGACTTTCGGCCTAAAAATGGCATATAAACTGGCTTTTTTAATGCTTGCTGTAATTGTGCTAAGGTGTAAGTGGCATTATCAGTTAATGACACCGCAACTATCCATAAACCATCGCAACGGTAATCTCTACTCGATAAAATAGTATTTAACTTATCAGTCGACAGTTCACTAGCGCGGGTCTTATGTACTACTTTTGCACTGCTACTTGGCACCTGTGTCGTATGATAATCACGCATTAAGCTACTTGGCACCGGCTGCTTTAGCGCTATTTTTACACTATTTTGTAGTTCGGCTAACTGCCCAGCTTTATCTCGCTCAATACCCAAAGCAGCCGCCAATAAACCCAACACTGCGGAGCGCGTTGGTATTAGTCCAGTTGGCCTATCTCCACCAACCGCAGCTTGCCCCCAACTAGCTAAAGGGCCATATAAACGAAAGACTAAGTACGCTTTCATAACTCCCCCATTAGCTTGCTACAAATTCAAGTAACTCAGCTAAAGAGCCTTCGCCTTTGTTGGCATCAAAGTGGCAACGTGTATCTGCACAATCGCCATATACTTTGTCAAAACTAATTATTTGCTGTTGCAAGGCATCTACAGCAGCTGTTGCCATATCTGCATCGCTAATCGGCTTCAAAAACGCTACAGATAGATTACGAGGTTGCTGCTCACCTTTTTCAGCCAAAGCAAAGCTTGCATAAGCGCTTGATGCAAAACTATTTTGCTTGCCTTTAGGGCTAACCTTTACTGTTGCTTCAACCAATGCTTTGATAGCACGATTAGCAAGCGCCTCATCACCATTTAAGTTGGCGATTAACTGCGTTTTATTAATACATACATTGCTATAAAACAAAGCTGACGCAAAACCAGCTTCACCAATATGGGCAGAACCCGAATCACTCATACCATCATTTAAGTCATCTACAGCGGTAAAATAATCATCTTCAATCACCACACTATGTACACTCAATGCGTGAGCTACTTGGCAAGCAGCATCAACATTAAACTCGGGGCTTGATGCTAACATGCGACCAAACAGTGCGATATCTACTGCTGTGCACTCGCTTTTAAGTAGTTTCAACTCTTCTTTGCTAGGTCCACGAGTTTCATTGGCTAACACTGCGACTAACGATAGCGCCGCGTCTTTTTCTGTTGGGCTAATATGCGCTAGCTGTTCAATTTCCAACTCTTCTAGTGGTTTATCTTTTTTCTTGCCCTTGGTTTTGCCAAATACAGCCGCAATTTGTGCGGCAACTTCTTTAGCCTGCTTTTCAGCCATTCCTTGGGCAACCAAGTTATTATAAATATCAACACCAAAGCGTTTTGTTCTTACTCCTATGTGCTCGGCTAATGCACTTTCAAACAATTCAGATACACGCCAGTTACGCTTTAAACTTTGCGAGCTAACACGTAAACGCTCAAAACCACCCAACTTGGCAGTTTTTGGTCGGCCTAAATCATCACGGTTGAGGTTTGATGGCGGATAAGACGTAAGTAAATGAAGTTGAATAAACTGGCTCATAATTTAATCCTTAAAAGTTAACGTAATATTTATTTAGCAGCTTGGTAGTAATCCATTGCCCATTGCACGCCAATGCGTTTGCTTGGTTGATTAGGTCTGTGTCCATAGTGTTCTGTAAACCAGTGCTGGATATCTTGAGCAAGCCAAGTCACACTAGCCTCCCCTTTTACCTGTTTTAATATACGCCTTAATCTACGTACAAAATCGTCACTGGTTTTGGCACTTTGTAGCTGTGCAAAGCGTAACTCACTCACCGTTGATTTTTCACCTTGCGCTTTTTTGCCTGCTACACTTGCTAATTTTTCATTGGAATTTGTTTGTATGAACACAAGTACGGCAGCTATCGCCGCAAAGCATTCCATTTTTTCGCCCTGCTTTTGCTCTGAGCATTGTGAAATAACCTCTTGTGGCAAACTTAGCCACAGCGCTCTAAAGCCTTCACTTAGCATGACTGCATCTACATTGTCACAACGCTTTAGTTGTGCTTTATGCGCAGAGGGTGAGGGCTTAATTCCCTCCGCGAGTAGTTGCTCTGTAGATAAGTGCATACTCTTCCACCAGCGCAATACAATATTGCGTATTTCGTCTTTCATCAGACTGCCTCCTTAATAAATTCAATGTTGTGGTTAGCAATAAATGCTTTAATGTCTTTACCACCATATGCTGAGCTGCCTAACCAACCTGATAACTGTTGCCTTGCTTTAAAGCGCTTAGCCATAGATTTTTGGTTGCCCAGCTCTGACAAAGCAAATTCGTCAAATATATCTAAACAAATACACCGTATTTGTGTAAGCCACGCTTTAGCTTGACCCGCAGTTAGTACATACTCACCATTTTGACTATTTTCAATTAACCCAGCCACAGCACTAAAAAATACGGACTCAGTACGCTGCCAAAAAACATTATCAATAAAAGAGGTATCACCTTTGGCGTCTGCTGGCTTATCAAACCACGCACTTTTAACCTGTGTACGGCAGTGCCATAGCGCATTACTGCTAAGTGACTGTAGTGACTTAATTTCTCGAAGTACCGCATCGTGGTGCTCAGGTGGGAGTGAAAAAAGTGGAAAATGATTGGCGTACCAGCAACGAGCTTTCATGTTATCCATATCATAGCCAAATACCCATAACTGCGGGATTTGATGGTGTTTTTGTTCAAAAAAATTGTTGAGGCTATAAAAATGATTAACAACGGCGGCACAATGTTGACCTTCGGTATCGCTGGTAAAAGTAAGTTGCTCCCAAGTTTTATAGGTAACTCCCCCGGGCTGACCTTTCGCAGACAAATGCTCTTCATCAGGCTTTTTTGGGTTCCATTTATAAGGCGTAAGTGGGTGAGACCAAGTACCCGAATAATTTCCTCCATAATTTTGAGTACGGTAACTCTTTACCGAGATAGCCGCCTTTTTACCCGATACTTTACACACAGCTTCATTATTTTCAAACTCCAAACGAATACGCCTCGGCATTGCCCAAAACATATGTAATGGATGTACATTACTTTGGTATATTTCACTGCCTTTTTTTTCGCTGGTTAATGTTGGCGCCAACCAAGGAAATATACTGCCGTCATTAAAGTTTGGTTCTGGATATAGCCAAAACTCTTGAGTCATCACATTTAACCACAGTTTGTGCCATAAGCTTGAGGTAGGTTCTGTTGGCGTAATTAATGTTGTTAACGGGCCACCGCCTCGCAGCCCAACTCGATGCCCAGAACCTCCTGAAGGTGCGTTGATTTGCATAGTAAACAAAGCCAATACGGCCATTTCTAACGACATCACGTCACCAACACCACGTTTTATAAAGTGATCCGTGTTTAATTTAATGCCATTAGCACCCGGTGCCTCTATTAACAGCCCTGCGACTGTAGTTGATTTTGCACAAGCCAACTCATCAAAGTCTTGCATAAACAAAGGCCCATCACCAACTACGTTAAATGCATGAGTAACTTTTTCAAAAGCTGTTTGTAAATCTAACTCTTTAGGACTCTCATCGTAATATTGATGCCATTGCCTCTTATTTTTTGGCGCAAATACCGTTTGCAATAAACCAATCGCAAATTGGTATGCAGCCCCCTGAAAGTCAGCTCTTGGGAGTGCAAAATCAATCACATCCTCACGGCATATCGCCCCCATAGGCAAGGTTTGCTCTGTGCCATCCCGCAATTTAAACGGTAACCAATTGTCTTGTAGGATATTCACGTTCATTCTCCTGTTTAAATGGCATCCTTGCCATTAACTCCTCATTTCAGCTCAGATTTTTTAATTCGAATAGGCCAGGCTTTTTTGCCATATCTATATGCATCTAACATTTCTCCATTTAGCCCTTTCCTATAGCGTCTAAAAATAATGGTATATTCAGTATCGTCATCATCATTACTAAGCATGATTACTCCTAAATTTATATTAGAGAAGCAAAAAACCTGCTACAACCTATTTGCCAACAGCATTGAAACCACATATCATCAATATTGCGAATCGGTGTTCATGGGGGGTGATGGCCTCTCATTCACACCACCTACTTCCAACAGTTCAAAGATTAGCCGAAAACCCAGAAAAATCAAAAAATGACAAGATAAGAGCTGAAGCTCTTTAATTTATTTTTGATCATGACCATTTATCTTGTATACTTTGATAGTTCTCAATGAAATTGAGATAAACCGATAAGTGCTGATGCTCAATTGGTACTTTCAACAATGTTCCCCGCTATTGCGGGGACTTCTCCAAAAATCCTGTTGTTGGATCATAAGTAAAATTTGGATCTAATTCAGGTAGCCAAAGCTGACAATAATCTAAGTTTTTATACTGTAGTTTGAGGCGCTCAACCTGTGCGTTTAAATGCTCAGGTAGGGTTGCAAGTTTGTCCGCATAGGTATTTTTCGACAGCTTGACGGTGCTCAGCGCAATTGCAAATTTGCTATCAGCAACCCACGGCTGTAATTGCGCGTGGTCATCAAGCTTTAATAACAGCACTTCGACCGTTTCAATATCACTCAAGCGCGTACTAATATCGGTTGTATCTTCGTGCCAGCCGCTTGCACTACCCTCAGAGTACCCAAACTGTTGCCACTTAAGTAAGTTCGCTTTTGCTTTATGTGCTTTAGCTCGCTCTTGAGCAAAAAGATCATTTTCTTGTTTAATGAGTGCGTCTGGTATTTGTGCTAATGCAGCATCGCTATATACCGCTTCAATTAAGTCTCTAGCTTGCAATGGCATCCTGATCGCCCCCAACTCTCTAAGTTTGCGTAATCCGAGCCAAAGTCGACCCGCCGAGCGATACACGTATTGTGTGTTAATAAAGTGCTTACTTAGCCAATCGCCCTTTGGTGTATCTGTGTACTGCGGTGCATAAAGATACAATAGTGGCTCACTGCGATTATCTGTAATATTTGCTTGATAACACCCATTACTATCACGAGTATGGCGATGCAGCCGCCCTACACGTTGAATTAAATCATCAATGGGGCAAATATCTGAAATCATCACATCGGTATCAGCATCTAAACTTTCTTGAAAAACCTGCGTCGCGATCAACACTTTACCTGCTCGTGCTTCGCCGGTACTTTTCTTGCCAAACAAATCGAGCACTTGGTTTTCAATCAATTTTCTATCAGCCAACACAAAACGACTATGAAATAACAAACACTGGTTTGGCGCACAAAGGTGCGCCTTTAATTGCTCATAGGCCGCTAAGGCATCGTTTACCGAGTTTCTTACCCACACCACACATTGATTGTTTTTGACCGCAGCAACAACCTTATCAATACAATCTTCCATCGTGTTTATGTGTTCAACTTGCACCGTTCGGCTAACTTCATCTTTGCTCTCTAAAACCTTTTCTAAAACAGGCTTTTGATCACTTAAGCAAACACGCGTGGCTAATGGGAATGCTCTTTCAACTAGTGCTACAGGCTCAAGCTGCGCTGTTTTAAGCCAAATATTAGTTAATCGTTGGCGTTGTTTAAGTGGTAGCGTAGCGGTGAGTAAAATGACTGAACCACCTTGGTGTAAATGTAGTGCTAATAAGCTTTCTAACAGCTCAAACATATATTCATCTGCAGCATGCACTTCATCAAAAATAAGAATTTTGCGATTTAATCCTAGCAGCCTTAACGATTGATGACGCCTAGGTAACACGGCTAACAAGGCTTGATCGATGGTGCCCACACCGACCGGAGCCAGTAAGGCTTTTTTACGCGAGTCTGCTAGCCATTGATTGCACTGGGCTGTTGCTGTGGAATCGGTTGAATGATAATTTTGATCTACGCTTGTGGAGGTGATCACCGCATCACGAAATTGCTCGTTCATTCCTCTAGCGCCGTGGGCAAGAACAATGCTCGGCTTTTTTTTATCGCTACTTTCAAGCATATTTAGATAATGGCTAGCAACCCGTGAAAACATAGCGTTAGAGGTTGCCATGGTCGGTAAACCAAAATAAAAGCCATCTGCGGCACCAGTTGCCATCAGCCTATGTGTAAGTGCCAGCGCCGCTTCTGTTTTTCCAGCACCAGTTACATCTTCCAAAATAAACAACTGTGGGCTACTTGTGAGCACTGTAGTTTCTGCCCAATGCTGCAAAGGCGTAGGAGAGTAACCAAAATGCGCCTGAATAGATTGAAATGGCTTAATCAATGGTGCTTTATCCAAATCCGTAGCTTGAACCGCCTCTCGTGCTATCGACTGTGCTTTGAGCCAATATTCTTCAAGTGGAATCACTTTTGATTGATAGCTGAAGTGGTTTCTATCTGAACCAATCCAATCAGCTAAAACTGCAATACCAGCAATTTGCCAACTAACTAGCTTAAGTCTTTCACACCACTGCGCATTCAAGAGCTTTTCTAGTGGAACAGAAACACTTATTAAACAAGACAAGCTGTCAATAAATAATGCAACGGCATCTAAATTTTGTGCTTCTGTGAAAGCCTTAATTGCATGTGGGTCTTGTTTATTGATGGGTTGCCCATGGTGACCGAATGCACATTCAAAAAGTACAAACAAACAATCTAAGGCTTCAATTTTGTCCCATCTATTTAATGAACTTGTAGAAATAAGTTTTTCTAGCAGCTTTTCTTGCATTTCTTGCCAAAAATAAAGGCCCATTCTATCGTGACGATACTCCTTTCCATTGTAGTCATAGCACTTAGCTACCGTGATTAATGAGTCATCATGATTGGGATACAACTTTTGAAATGCAGATGCGAACTTACCTAAATCGTGCAATGCGAGTAAAAATACAATTAAATCTTGTAGTTGTTGAGGAGTGAGTTCTAGAAACTCAGCAACATCATTAGTAATGGGTTTATCAATGGCAAGTAGCTGTTTGCCAACGGCTGCAACATCTAAGCTATGATAAGCCAGCAAGTGATGCGTTTGAGAATCTTTACATGCCTTCCCCCAATATTGGTAATACAAGGGTAGTGGTTGTTTTAGCAGTTTTTCGTGAGTTGTTTGAGCAGACAAGGTATCCATACTGTACCGATTTAATTTTACATTCCATTAACCACTAGAATACCTAGTCTATTAGGTAATACAATACCCTTCAGCCAGGTTTTTGATCTATCACAGTTTATGGGGAGGGTAATTAAACATATTCAATTACCTTTTTTGATAAAAAGTTGTGGCGGTTTAAGGCGAGGAGTAATAAAAACTTAATAACGGGATTTTGCTAGTAAACTACGTATTTCTATTGATTATTGGAAAACGGTTCTGATAACCACTCAAGTTCAGCCCCGTGAGTACGGGGAACACTTGGCTACTAGAGTGCTAGGAGTAATGCATGGCGGTTTAGCCCCGTGAGTACGGGGAACACATATTCGGCCAGCAGATAGTAGGGAGAGGTGACGGTTTAGCCCCGTGAGTACGGGGAACACACCCTATCAAACAGAAAGGTCTATATTGGCTACGGTTTAGCCCCGTGAGTACGGGGAACACCTCACGTCCAAAATGCCCGTTCAGCAGCCTTAACGGTTTAGCCCCGTGAGTACGGGGAACACCTCAATCGTTTTTAGATGCAGAGATGTGATAACGG
>NZ_ARPN01000058.1:0-24361 GCF_054966645.1 Pseudoalteromonas sp. SANK 73390 | reverse complement strand
GCAGCGGGGCGAATATTAGAGAATCCAATCGATAATGTGAAGCTTTTTTTGCAAAAAAAAGTTTAAGTGTTCAAAAAACCTCACATTTGCTCAAATGTAAAGCAACTTTTAATATCTAATGGAACTTTTTCTAATTTCACGACTCTATTTGATCGACAATGTTTGCCGAACCATATAACTCTTGGTAATCTTAACTCAGTTTAATTATTGGAACATTTGCTCACTAAGGAGTTTAACCATGGCGTTCAATCACTCGTACGATACTGCTCAGCCGGCAATGTCGACCATTGAAACTAATAAAGTATTAAAGAATACATACTTTCTTCTAGCAATGACATTGGCATTTAGTGCCATCACTGCCGGTATTTCAATGACAATGGCATTACCTCGTTTTACTGGCATTATATGCTCACTCGTTGGTCTGGGTTTAATTTTTGTAATTCACAAAAAAGCAAACTCATCTTCAGCAGTTGGCTTAGTTTTCTTATTTACAGGTATTATGGGCTTTGGCTTAGGACCATTACTTAACCATTATGCAGCGATGCCAAATGGTGGCATGTTAATCATGCAAGCTTTGGGTTCAACTGCTTTAATTTTCTTTGGTTTATCTGCATATGCACTAACTACTAAAAAAGACTTCTCGTTTATGGGTGGTTTTTTAACGGTTGGCTTAATCGTTGTAGTTATTGCAAGCTTGGTAAATCTGTTTATTGGAAGCAGTATCGCTTTTATGGCTCTTAATGCTGCTGTAGTACTGATTATGTCGGGCTTTATCCTTTATGATACAAGTCGTATCATCAACGGTGGTGAGACTAATTATGTGTTAGCAACAGTTGGCTTATACCTTAGCATTTATAATTTATTTACTTCATTGCTTGCTCTTTTAGGCGCAAATAATGACTAACCAGCCACATCTGGTAAACTAAGCCCCATTATGGGGCTTTTTTTATGGTCATCTTTTGAGTAATTTTGTTTTATCTTTACATAGTGATATTGCAGATCATAACTGCTTACAGCAACTATCTCGCTTTGCGCATACCGCAATACAAAGCGGTCACCAAATTGACTGTATTTTTCTATACCAAGATGCCGTCAGTCACGCATCTCAGTATTTACAGCTTTCTTCGGACGAACTCAATGTTCAGGCTACATGGCAAGCACTCGCTGACTTAGATATTACTTTGTTGTTGTGTGTTACAGCTGCTGAAAAACGCGCAATAGATGTTAAAAATACAGGGCTATTTAAAGTGGCTGGATTGGCTGAATTTGCTATGTTAAGCGCCAAAGCCGATAAATGGGTGCAATTCAAATGAAAAATGTATTAGTTATCAGTACAACCAGCCCGTTTGATAGGCAAAAAATACGTGATGCATTAGACACCACATTAATATATGCAGCAATAGACCAAAACATATCATGGCTGTTATTAGATAGCGCGGTGCTGGCTTTAAAAAAGCCTCAATCAGCAAGCCATATTGGGCTAAAAGACTATTTTAAAGCCATCAAAACGCTAGAGATATATGATATTGAACAAATATATGTTTGCGCAGACGCTATGGAGAAATATCAACTAGATAAGCAGCAATTAAATATTACAGCTATTGCGCTCAGTAAACAACAACAGCAACAACTTTTACAGCAACAAAACTTTGTGGTGAACTTATGACTCTTGAAACTGTACACTTACTCGCTAAGCCTGCTACCTACTATCAAAACTTAAATTTAGAGCACCTTGTAACCAATAAAGATGCAATCGTGCTTATTGGGGATGCTTGTTATGACCACCACAGCTATAGCACACTGGCGGGGCAACATTTTATGCTTACAAACTGTGCAGTTGCTAGGGGCATCACTCCTAAAGATGGGATTAACTTAATCAGTGATATCAAATGGGTTGAACTTATTGATAGCGCTAAAAAATCAATAACTTGGTAACAAATGATAGAATTTAACAATCAAACAATCGATACAGATAAACAAGGCTATTTACTTGACCACACGAAATGGCACAAAGAACTCGCGCCCATTATTGCAGAGCAAGAAGGCATAACTCTAAGTGAAGCTCATTGGGAAGTAGTCAATTTTGTTCGCGATTTTTACGAAGAATATAATACCAGCCCAGCAATACGCATGTTAGTAAAAGCAATGGCCAAGAAGCTTGGTGAAGATAAAGGAAACAGTATGTATTTATATAAACTATTTCCAAAAGGCCCGGCAAAACAAGCAACTAAAATTGCTGGCTTACCCAAGCCTGCAAGATGTATTTAGTCTCTTAGGCACCCCAAATGTCGTTCACACAGTTTTTCATTCTGGTCCGCTAGAATTACTATCCATGTGAACGATACAGAGCTACTAAGCTTGTTTTTCGTAGCTGGCAATAATCACCGTATTGCGTACAGATGCTTCAAAATACTGCCTCTTAATACTTTGATAGTCATTATCTTCAAAAAAATTATTGGCTGATAGCTGAGTTGGGAAGTTAATTGTGAAAACACGATTTATTGGTTCACTTACTTGTGAGAGTAACACCTCTGACACCATAAAATCATACCCAAAAGCCCCTTCAAAGGTGGCTAAAATAGGTTTCATGGCCGCTCTATATTGCGCATAAATTTCATTATCTGAAACCTCCAAACCTACTAACATTTCATACATAGTTCTAGCTCCTTCACTTTATGAACATGGGTGTTTATATTTTTTCGCCGATACCAGACATTAACAAAACTGGACATTATGAACCAAGGTCATGCCTTTTTCACGAACTTTGCAGTCACCATCATTTCACCTACCCCATCTACTTTGCAATCTAGTTCATGATCTTTTTTATCTAAAACTCGTCTCACTAGAGCCTTAGTGCCAATTTTAATCACTTGTGAACTGCCTTTAATTTTGAGATCTTTTACAACGGTCACTTTGTCACCGTCAGACAATAAGGTTCCATTTGCGTCTTTGACGCAGAGCAACTGTTCTTCTTTAATTTCTGATGGGTTCCACTCATGTGCACATTCTGGGCATACGAGGTTATTTTGATCTTGATATACATATTCAGACTGACATTTTGGGCAAGGAAGGAATGACATAAGCTACTATACTCATTTTAAAGTTTGAATCACCACCAGCATTTGCGCCAGTCGCTTTGCAGCACTAAAATACTTAGGCTGACCAGTATATCATTTAGCGACAGGGTTTTAATATTTGTGTCGTGTATTTTAAAAGAAAAAGTCAATAAAAAGCGCCCTTAAGGCGCTGCTAGTTTCACAAAATAATTAAACAAGTTAATAATATTCGTCGCCTTCAACCCGCCGTACTTTGTATCTATCAATCAAGTCGTCCATTTCCATAGCAGCTTCTGCAATACTAGATGCAGAAACGGCTATTTGTTCAGTTCCAGCAACATTTTCAGTCGCTTTTTGAAAAATATCCGTAATATTTTTGCTCACTTCTTCAATTGCGTCGCTTTGCTGTTGTGTAGTTATAGAAACAGATTCGGTAACAGACTCTACTTTTTTTGCTTGGTCTACAATTTTGCTGAGTGCCGCTTTATCTCTTCAGCTCTGCTCGCGCCCTGTATGGCATTTTCTTTTCCTTGCGTTATCACTTGAGAAGCATGCTTTGAGCTTGATTGCAATTCAGATACTAATGCTGAAATTTCTTCCGTCGACTTTTGTGTTCTACTTGCAAGGCTTCTTACTTCGTCTACCACTACTGCAAAACCACGCCCTTGTTCACCTGCCCTTGCCGCTTCAATCGCTGCATTCAAGGCTAATAAGTTAGTTTGTTCAGCAATACTTTGGATCATATCAACCATACTAGAAATGCTACCAACACATTCATTGAGTTCATCAACTGTGTGTGCAGACTTTGCCATATCTTCGGACGCTTGTTGAATTACACTCACCGCGTCCGACACAACCTCTTGCCCGGCAACAGATTCCAGTGCTACCATTTTCGCATACTCTGAATTTTCGCTCATTGATAAAGCAATACCTTGTACATTCGCACTCATTTGCTCTGCCACCGATGCAATAGTCTGAATACCCGTTTGTTGTTCTACTAAGTTCACTTGACTTTGACTAATCGCAACGGCTGTTTCATGAGTCGACGTTGCTATTTTCTTAGATACTTTCCTAAAAATAACTAAAAATTATTAGCTACTGATAGCAAACTTCGATATGTAAAATTGAAAAAGCCCAGTTAAACTGGGCTTTTACGTAGAACGTTATCACAACTTGGTGATTATAATACGTCTAATAACTCAACATCAAATACAAGCGTTGAGAAAGGTGCTATTGCTGCACCTGCACCGCGTTCGCCATATGCAAGTTCATGTGGAACATATAAACGCCACTTTGATCCAGCAGGCATTAGCTGTAATGCTTCAGTCCAACCTTTGATCACACCATTCACAGGGAACTCAGCAGGCTCACCACGATCGTAAGAGCTATCAAATACAGTACCATTAACTAAAGTACCGTGATAATGAACACGCACTTTTGAATCAGCAGTTGGTTTTGCACCTTCACCTGTTGTTATTACTTCATATTGAAGACCTGATTCAGTTACCGTGATTTCAGCGCGCTTAGCATTTTCTTCCAAAAACGCAACGCCTTCTGCTGAAAGTACTTTTGATTCTTCTTCGCGACGAGCTTGAATTTCTGTGTTTATTTTTTCAAAGGCAGCTTGGATCTCAGGGATCTCAACTCGGAACGCATCGCCTGCGTATGCGTCTTTCATTCCCTCAAATACTGAGTGCAGGTTTAAGCCTTCAAAAGGATTTGCTTTAAGTTGCTCACCCATTTGTAAGCCAATTCCGTAGCTTGCTTTTTCAGCATCTGTATTAAATAAATCTGACATAAATTAATTCACTTTCGTTTCTATTATAAGACGCGGGCAGTGTACCATAGCAAATGATGAGTTTAAACGCGTTCAAGAAGCATTATCTGCTTGCTGAGCTTTGAACTTTTGCACAATAAATGTCGCTAAAGGTAAACTTAGCGCCAGCCCTAACCCAAGTTCAACGCTATATTGAACAAGCCGCTGCGTGTAATAATAACCAAAACCTGCAATACCAACCAAACTGACTGTAACAGATGCTAACATCGGCCAATAAGTTTCATATTTGGTAATTAAATGTCCAACTAATAAGTTAAAAATAAAAATCAGCCCGAGTGTTTTTAATAATGTTGGATATTGTTGACCGTCAATGGCTAAGCGCAGGGCCATTTCTAAGCCACTCAAGTAGAAAAATCCAAATACAATCCATAAACTTGCGTGTTTAACTACTATTGCTGACATCACTGCCTCCAAACGAAAAAAACCGCCAATAAGGCGGTTTTGGGAATGAGGTGGCGGAGAGATAGGGATTTGAACCCTAGAAGGGCTACAAACCCTTGCCGGTTTTCAAGACCGGTGCTTTCGACCACTCAGCCATCTCTCCGTTGTTGGCGCGCATATTAGTGGTTTTACTTGTGGCTGTAAAGTACTAACTTAACTTTTTTGTATATTTCAATAATATTGCTTAGGTCTTTTCGCAAACCAGGCACATATCAAACTTAGTAATAAACCTGAGACGAACAATACACTACCCTTAACAACAGTAATCGCGACTTCATTTGCAGGTATTAGTGCATTTAGTAATAATGGAGTAAAAGAAACACTAACCACTAAAAATAATATCTTAAATGCTCTAAAAAACTCAAAACGTTGCATATAATTCATCCAGATAGCAATAGACAATACTAATAAGCAAGGAACGACAAAACCAAGTAACTGCTGTTTGGTTAAACTTAGAATATAGCCACTCAGTAAACCGCCAAGTGCGCTCCATATTAACCAGATCCACCAGCGCTCTCGCTCTTTTAAAAACAAATTGCCCATGTCCATCACTATTATTGTTATTGGAGACACAATTAGCCTAACAAATATTCACTGCTAAACACAACCATACGAAAGCATGACATTTGGTTGCAAATGCAACAAAAAAGCCGCAGTAATTGCTGCGGCTTCATGTTACTTTTTAACGTATCATACGAACTAAGCTGATTGTTTTCTCTGCGCTTCTTTTTGAGCTTGTTTTGCTTCTTTTCGTTGACGTAGAACTTCTTGAGCTTCATGCCCTATGTGTCCCTCGCCACGAGCTTGCGCAAGCTCCATCTGTTTTTGGCGCTCGGCAAAACGAGCACGCTGCTCATCTGTCAGTGAATCATGACAGTGATGGCAAGATACACCTTCCATATACTCATCTAATTGCATCTCTTGCTCAGTAATAGGCATACGACATGCGTGGCATTGCTCATATGACCCTTTTTGTAAATCATGATCAACCGCAACGCGATTATCAAATACAAAGCACTCACCTTCCCATAAAGACTCTTCTTTAGGGACATCTTCTAAATACTTTAAAATACCACCCTCTAAGTGATACACCTCATCAAAACCCTGCTCTTTCATATAGGCCGTTGATTTTTCACAGCGAATACCACCTGTACAAAACATCGCTACTTTTTTATGTTTACTTGGGTCTAGGTTTTCTTGTGCCCACTGGGGGAATTCTCGAAATGTTTTTGTATTAGGGTCTATCGCATGCTTAAACGTACCAATTTCAATTTCATAATCATTACGTGTATCTACTACCAATACATCAGGATTTGAAATCAATTCGTTCCATTGCTGAGGTTTTACATAGCTTCCAACTACTTGGAGTGGATCAATGCCCTCGACACCCATTGTCACTATTTCTTTTTTTAGTTTGACCTTAGTGCGGTAAAACGGACAGGTTTCATCGTAAGATTCTTTATAAACAATATTATCTAAGTTTGGTTGCTTATCTAACCAAGCCAATAATTGATCAATACCTTCTCGCGTTCCAGCAACAGTGCCGTTAATACCCTCAGCAGCAAGCAATAAAGTACCTCTAACTTCATTTTGCTCCATCACATCATGTAAAGGTTGGCGAATTTTTTCAAAGTTTGGCAACGACACAAATTTGTACATGGCGCAAACCACAAATGGCTTAGACATAAAGTAATTCCTAATTTTCAGCTTTAAACTTCGCATTTGATGCTTATCATCAACATCAAGCGCACATAAACCGAACCGTAAATCCGGCGCTAGGGCGCGTATTTTACGTATTTTTACGATAATTGCAAAAACCAGAGACGCAAATCACTTTATTGCTATCAGTACAGTACATAGCTTTGCTATAATGGCTGGCTACTATCCGTATAAGTTTTGGAGAAAAACGCTTTGCACTTTACCGAATTAGGCATAGAAACCCGCCTAGAAAAACAACTTGCCCATCAGGGGATCACGACACCAACCGAGATCCAAAGCCAAGCAGTTCCAACGGCAATTGCCGGGCACGATGTATTTGCACAATCTAAAACGGGTTCAGGTAAAACGCTAGCATTTTTACTGCCAGCGGTGCATCGCGTAATGAAACAGAAAGCCCTTAGTAAGCGTGATCCTCGTGTACTTATCATTGCACCAACTCGCGAACTGGCTACCCAAGTTTTTACACAATGTCGACTTTTAATTGCCGGTACAAGCATCAGCGTAGTGAAGGTACTTGGTGGTGAAAATTTCAATGACCAAGTTAAAGCTCTACGCAAGGATCCACAAATTGTAATTGGCACTCCTGGTCGCATAGGAGATCATCTCGCACAGCGTTCACTTCAGCTTGCTGGGTTAGAACTTTTAGTATTTGATGAAGCTGACCGCATGCTTGATTTAGGTTTTGCAGAACAATTGAACAAAATCAATGACGAAGCAAACCATAGATTACGTCAGACTTTATTGTTCTCCGCCACACTTGATCACGCACAAGTTGAAGTGACTTCACGTAATTTATTACGAACGCCGAAAAAAATTATTTTAAGCGATGCGCATCAACAGCATGGCGATATTCAACAAACCCTATTCTTTGCAGACCATTTAGATCATAAAGATGCTTTATTAACCCATTTTGTCACTCAAAAAGACGTTGGCCAATGCATTATTTTTACCGCCACTCGTACCGACACGGTACGTATTAGCCAGCAACTATCTGAGCTTGGCATCAAAGCAACCGCTTTGGCTGGCGATTTGGCGCAAAATAAACGCTTAGACATTATGGATGCCTTTAGCCGTGGTTTATTTAAAGTACTGGTGACCACTGACGTCGCATCACGTGGATTAGATTTGTTAAGTGTTACTCACGTGATTAATTTTGACTTACCTAAACAAGCTGAAGAGTATGTACACAGAATTGGTCGTACAGGTCGTGCTGGATTTAAAGGCACTGCTATCTCATTAGTAGGTCCAAAAGATTGGAATAGCTTTGTTGCAATTAAAAATTACCTAAATGATAAGCTAGAGTTTGCGACAGTAGAGGGTTTAGAGGCTAAGTTTAAAGGCTTTAGACCTGCTAAACCAAAAGTTGACAAGCCCGTAGCGAACAAGCCTGTTGCCAAAAAGCCACTTAAAAAAGTCACAAAATCCAAAGCTAAAGTTAAAAAAGCCATCCCTGCTCCTTTTAATATAGATGGCAATACCCCACTTCGTCGCAAACCAAAACCAACTGAGGAATAAACATGTTAGGTCGTATTGAAACATTAATGATCAGTGAAATTTGCGCTGAAGGTGCCTATTTAAATGGTAATGAGTTAGGTGAAGTATTTTTACCTTCTGCTGAACTTGAAGAACATCTAGAAGCAGGCGACAGCGCACAAGTCTTTATTTATCAAGATTCACAAGGTCACCCCACAGCAACCACCAAAACGCCGGTTGCCCAAGTTGGTGAGTTTGCACTGTTGCGTGTAAAAGCACTGTCGACTGTCGGTGCGTTTATGGATATAGGCATCGATAAAGACGTGTTAGCGCCGTTCAATGAACAAAAGCCAAAAATGCAAGAAGGTCGCAGCTATTTAGTCAAACTCTACCTAGATAATGCAAGCCAACGCATATGTGCCTCTAGCAACCTCAATAAGTTCGTGAATAAAACTGAACCCAGCTATGAGAAACTCCAAGAAGTACGGCTTATCGTCGCTGCTAAAACTGACATTGGCTACAAAGTAATTATCAATGAACTGCACTTTGGCGTGGTGTTTTTTAACACTGTTTTTAAGCGCATGTTTGTAGGTCAAAAACTAACGGGCTTCGTAAAATCTATACGCGAAGATGGTAAAATTGACGTCGTACTTGAAAAGCCAGGTATGGAAAAAGTGACTGGCTTAGGCGAGCAAATTTTACAAGCCCTTCAAGATAATGGCGGAAATCTTCCTTTAGGGGATAAGTCTGATCCAGAACAAATTAAAAAAGCCTTTGCCACCAGCAAAGCAAATTTTAAAAAAGCCATTGGCGGCCTTTTTAAACAAGGCAAAATTAACATTGAAGCTAAATCAATTTCTTTAAAAGAGTAGCGCAATCTTATATAAGCAATGCTTAGGTATTAAGTATTGCTTATGTCATTTCCACACATTATTAGCTTCCTTTTTAAAAAGAAATAACGTACTTGTACGATATTTGACAGTCATTGGATATATCTATTTATTATAATTGAGTTATACAGAACTATATCAATTCGCTTAATTAAGTGAGTTACTTTGAGGCAATGAAGCCTGATCGATAGCAACACTCTTGCTAAGGTACCTAAATCAATATAGAAAAAGCAGAAATTTTGCTATTTAGTTGTTCTTAATGAATCCAATTTACTTTTTTACGTTGTTCAAAATACCTTCGCGAGTTTACCCTGTTATTTACCACCCTCTAAGCCGCAATCAAACAGACTAAAATGTATAACTAAACTGAAAGCGTAAATTTCTGGGAGCTTGCGGGTATTTTACTGGAGATGTACCACGCCCATTGCTGTGAAAATACTCTTCATCAAATACGTTCTCAATATACACGCCATATGAGTAGCGCTTGGTCTGCTTAAAAATATGCATATTGAGCGTTGCCCAAGATTCGACTTTTTCAATACCAGTATCACCGGTATTGAGTAGATTGGCCTCGGTATAAGTTGCGCCCCAGTGATCAACAAAACCAGCTATTCGCCACGAATCGGTAAGGCGATAAACCAACCCAAGTTTTATTTTATATTTTGGTACATTCAAAACTTGCCGTTGTGCCCCAACCTCTTCATCATCAGGTTTCACATAACGATAGCTAAACTGCCCTTGCCAATTATTCATTTGAAATTTTAATTGGTTTTCAAAGCCATAAATACTATGCTTGCCGGTAATACGAGTTTGCCAAATACCCTGTATTGGATCGAGTATTTTTTCATAGAAGTTTTCCGCTTTCATATGATAAAGCGCTGCAATATTTGCAAACTGAATATCATTGTAAATAAAACTTTTACTCCAATTCAATTCTGTCATTTTCATGGTTTGCGACTCAAGTTCATCATCTACAACCAAATCAAATTCAAATATTGTTGGCGGTCTGAATGCCTCACCATAAGTCAATTTGACGGCTTGAGTGTCGTCATTTTGATACACTACACTGGCGCGCGGCAGGTAAGCTGAATTAGTAAAGTCTTGCTGATTATATCTAAGCCCTGCGCTTAGTTTCAGACTTTTATTATCCCAATTCAGCGTCTTTGAGTATTGCCCATATAACGCATGTTTTTTTGATTTTTCTTTTTCTTTAGCCCACTCAGTTGGCGTAAATAATGTAATCTGTCCATCGATTTCTCGATATTTCACTTTCCTGCCAATAACTGTACGCCAGCCATCATAGCCAAAAATCACATCCGACTGTTCACTTACTTGATACTGCCACTGCGTATTCAACCTCACCCGGTCTGAAGGGCCAATGTCTTCTCGCTCATTATATTGAATAAGGTCTTGGTAGCGACTTGCCCCCTCAGGTACAACCGTTGTGAGCCTATCTTTCTCTTTGTATTCTCGAAAGTAGCTCAGCTCCACAGTACCTTGCCATTGAGGACTTACTGTAATCGCTTTGCCCACATAATAGTTCTCATAACCTCTTCTAGAATCATCGCCTGTTATATAGTCATAGGCTACCGCCTCTATACCACTCACATTCTTTGCCCTACTAACATTAGCGCCCATATACACATTTTGATAACTTAGCTTGCCATCAAGGGTATAGTTTTGTTCATCATTTCTAAATGCTTCTGAGTCTAAGTTTCTTAACGGATCTTTACTACTGCGACTAAATTCAGATGTATTCATGACAAACTCTTTCACTTGAGTATAATCTTGCTTACTTTCAAAATAACTCGCGCTTAGCGACACAGATAAATCATTTTCTTTATGATTCAGTAGCAGATGTGCGTGCCGAGTACCGACTTCACCACCAAGTAGAAATAACTCATTGCCTTGCTGCTCAAGACGTGTAATTACGTTTATAACACCCTGAGTCGCATTGCCACCATATAATGTGGAGTTTGGCCCCTGCAGTACTTCTACTCGCTCAATTCTCGCTGCTGGGAAGTTATTCATAATAAACGCCTCATTGGCGAGTAGATTTTGAACTTCTCTACCATCAATTAACATCAAGGTACCGGACATATTGCCTGTAAATCCGCGTTGCCCGCCAGGTAACCAGCTCCATTGATAGAAATAGTCCATATTTGGAATACTCGCTAATATTTCTTTTAAGTCTCGCCAACCATAGCTTTCAATGTCAGCTCGACTCACAACGTATACCGTGCCCGATGAAGACAACCAAGGTTCACTCTTTTTTGCAGCAACTGATACTTCTAGCTCTAATAGCTCCTCAAATGCTAATGAAAACAACGAGCCTTGCTCAACACTTTGAGTTTGTGCGTTAGAAAAACCCACATAGATAACAGCTATTACTGAAATACAACGAAAATTCATAAAGTATTAATTCGATGACGTATTTTGAAAAAAGTATAGTACAAATTTTAATAGTCGATAGTCTATAAACAGCCAGAATCAACTTGGTTAAGTATGACAACCTAACGCAGAAACCCTAGACAGTGTAGAACTTAAGGTCGAGTTGCTTTATTACAACTACAAGATATTGCTGAATGCATGTTATTTAAATGAGTAGATTCTCTTAAGCTTCAGGGCCATAACTTTAGATATGAAGTAGATTTGAATTCACTTAAATACCTTTCTTATCATGATCGGAGTGAATCTCATTGTGACAGCGTTTTTCACAACGGGATAATATTAATGCACGCTGCTCATTAGTGGCACTTCCCCATGCCAATATTTCATCTAACGTGCGATAACACCCTAAACAAATATCATGTTCGTCTAAACAACAATTGCGTACACATGGCGAAGTAATTGGTATGGTAGATTTAGTTTCTCTATTATTCATGTGTCTTCCTCTGAAATTAAATATAAGAGATAGACAAGAAACCGACAAGTTTTGTCTATTCTCTATAAAAAAGCTAACAAACTTTTTTATAGCATCGGCTCACTTTCAGTATATCACCTGAATTTAAATAAATTAATCCATCACCAAAGTTTGTAATTTCCAGCCGCAGCACCATATTGATATTAATTGCATAATAACGATGAATTTGTGCAATATCTTGTTGAGATAACCGAGCAACAAATATTTTAAGCGTACTTCGTGTTAATAAATCTTGATTTAATAACTTAATAAACACAAAGTCACCTACCGCTTGAAAATAAACAATATGGGAGATTTTAACCTGAATCAGTACTTCATCAGTTTGTACTGCTATAGTATTTTGTTTCCCAACATGATCGTTACATGCTTCTTGCAATTCTTCATAATGTGATTTTTCATTGAGTCTGGCACGCAATCGCTCAATCAAAATGTTAAACGGAATACTATCAATTGGTTTGAGTAAGTAATCAAAGGCATTCTTTGCAAATGCCTGTAAAGCACATTGCTGATGTGCTGTAACAAAAACAATCAAAGGCAACTCACTCTGCTAATACTCAAAAAAAGCAAAGCCATTCGACCTTGGCATCTCAATATCTAAAATACAACGTCTACAGTATTGTTTATCCGCAGTGATAATTCATCAATCGCGTATAATGCTCACATACAGAAAATTCACTGTATGACTTGAGTGCAATAGTGAGCCCTTTGTGTGCAGCAACTTCATAATCGACGATCCAACATTGAAATGTCATCGTATACTTCCTGTATTGGTATAACGAGTTCAGCCGCAAATAAGTGTCAAGCTTGATAACATACCTATACAATTAGAGGTTAATAAAATAAGCCAAGCGGCATTGCGTTGAAATTTATATCGCTTTTCAAGCATGCTGCAAGAAACTCATTTATAACAGTCCAATTAATTATGTGATCTATTTTTAAGCAATGAAACCTTGTAGATATAGGCAAGGTAGAAATTTTGCTATTTAATCTTTCTAGAACAGAAATTTTAACGTAGCCAATGTCAGATGTAGCCCCATAAATGATTAAGTATTATTGCGGATTACGATTATAACCTCAATGAGTAGATCCTAAATAACGAAACAATAGATAGTATTTGAATATTAGTAACACTTACAATTCATTGCAGTAGGGATATTGAAATGTTAAATGACATCAGTTATAAAGTGACTAGCAGTTGTTAATGAAACCACTGAAGCACCCCAACAATTATTAACACTGCAATTATATAGACGCTAAACCTGTAAAATTGCTTACATAGCAATTTTACATTTTCGTCAACTTAAATAATTTCTACTATAGCAAGGTAATATACAAGGATTGATTTATGAATAAACTACAATTAATTGGCTTATCTATCAGCTTAGCCTGTACTCATAGCTATGCACACGAAAATGATATTAATAAAAATACTCAACAGGTTGAGAGTCGTGCTTCGCAGCAAGTAAATATACTATCTATAATGCAAAACTCACACTATGCTTCTCTACCACACTCGCAGTCAAAAGCTAAGTTTTACCAATTTATCGAGCAAGTAAAACAACAAAATCCACATTTATCTGTTGAAGAAGTGATCAACTTGCTAGATGCGCTTCCATCTAAAGAAACACTTGAACAAGCACGAGCATTCACAGATAAAAAAGGTTTTTTATACGTATCACCCTTATATATTGAGGTAATACGCTCGCAATGGAATAGTTTAAACATCTATGAAAAAGCATTAATTGTCTCAAACCCTGCAAATGCTTACCTGACCGATGTTACCAAAGATAAGGCTTATACATACACCAATAATAAATATGGACACAATGGCCTAGGAGATGAGTCTGATGCATTTCGGCACGCTATATGGAATGCATTGATGAGTAAATATATTAGCGAGTTTTGGGCATATCAATTTGCAACAGCCCACGAACAAAAAACACAAGATGAACTCAATAAGTATGCACGTGACGGTAACTTAGAAAGCGAGCATCAGAGAATGGATTTACACAATAATAAAGAAGGGCGCGATTGCTGGCATTGGAATGATTCTATTTTGTATACATCTGATGCTACGTTAATTAATCGTGTTGAAAACAAAGTAAAAAATAACCAAAAAAAATACTGGTCAGTTATACTGGTTAAACTAATCATATTATGGGGCAACCTATGAAAAAAAATATATTATTAGTAGTATTTTATACTTTATTTAATCTTTTAGGTTGCCAGCCTTCAAACTTAACGATCGAGGTTATTGTTAGTAATAATACAAAAAAAGCAATTAAAGCTGACTTCTACGTTTTAAAACATAAAATTTATACACCCATTGTCATTGAACCAAATACACAAATGACATTTTATTTACCCTCAGGTGAAATAAATAAACGTATAGAAGAACAAGGCTTCTCAACCGGTAACTTGAAGCTAGCCTCTGAGCCAGACAAATTTAGTTACGAAATATGTGGATATATAGAAGTCGCTACAAACAAAGTGTGTGGTAAAAATAAGCACTATTTGAATATTGAAAATGAGTCTTGATATAAATACACAAATAATAATCTTTGTGAGAATCTAAAAGCACTCAAATTGACGAGTGCTTTTAGACTAAGGCGTGTTGAACTTTGAGGTATGAATTTCATTCAAATCAAAGGCTGGCATAGAATAATATGCGGCGCAGGTTCTGGCTTGCCAAAACACCCGAATGACTACTGCAAAAGCACACAGCAAAAATCAACACGCCCTACTTAAATTTTCAATTAATTACTTCTAACCCACCCATGTATGGGCGTAATGCTTGAGGTACTACAACACTGCCATCTGCTTGCTGATAGTTTTCTAAAATAGCCACTAAAGTACGACCTACAGCCAAACCTGATCCATTAAGCGTATGCAGTAACTCTGGCTTTTTTTCACCTTGACGGCGAAAACGCGCCTGCATACGACGGGCTTGAAAATCCCACATGTTTGAGCAAGAAGAGATCTCACGATAGGTATTCTGTGCCGGTAGCCAAACTTCTAAATCGTAAGTTTTAGTCGCACCAAAACCCATGTCACCGGTGCAAAGCACAACTTTACGATAAGGTAACTCTAATACTTGTAGGATTTGCTCTGCATGACCTGTTAGCTCTTCAAGTGCCGCCATTGAATCTTCTGGCTTAACGAGCTGTACTAATTCAACTTTATCAAATTGATGTTGACGGATAAGACCTCGAGTATCGCGACCATAACTGCCCGCCTCACTTCTAAAGCATGGAGTATGCGCAGTCATACGCACTGGTAGCTCTTTTTCATCAAAGATTTCATCACGAGCACAATTAGTCAGCGGTACTTCTGAAGTTGGAATTAAACTAAAACCATCTTGCTCAATACCATCATCATTTACTAGGCCTTTGGTATGGAATAAGTCCTCAGCAAACTTAGGGAGTTGACCTGTGCCAAATAAGCTGTCTTTGTTAACGAGTAAAGGCACATACATTTCGGTATAGCCATTTTTGTCGGTATGCGTATCAAGCATTAGCTGCGTAAGCGCACGATGCATACGCGCAACCCCGCCTCGCATAACTGTAAAGCGCGCGCCACTTAATTTAACACCCGCTTCAAAATCTAAGCCTTTGCCTAGCGACTCGCCTAAATCAACATGATCTTTCACTTCAAAGTCATATTGCTTTGGTTTGCCCCATTTTAAAATCTCAACATTATCATCTTCATCCTTACCTTCTGGAACACCCTCCGCCGGAAGATTAGGAAGTGCCATTGCAATATCGTTTAATTGCGTAAGAATACTATCTTGCTCAGCTTTTGCGGCCGCTAGTTGGTCACCCAAGTTTGCAACAGCATCGAGTAATGGCTGGACATCTTCACCTTTGGCTTTTGCTTGACCAATCGCTTTGGAACGGCTATTGCGCTCACTTTGTAATTCTTGTGTTTGAGTTTGTAATGCTTTGCGTTTTTCTTCTAACGCATTAATTGTTTCAACATCCAGAGCAAAACCACGTTTAGCTAAACGTGCAGCTGCTTCTACTATGTCTTGACGTAAGTATTTTGAATCTAACATTTGCTATTTTTAACCTTTTTGCATGACCAAGCAAAGGCCCAACCAAGCCATAAAAATACACACAACAACGTTGAGTGTGACATTAAGAGCCATTTTCAAAATTTGCCCTTGCTGCAACAGCAGCACAGAGTCCATCGAAAATGTAGAAAACGTTGTTAATGCACCCAAAAAGCCAATACCAATAAGTGTTTTGGCGGGGCTAACGGTAATAATTTGTCTTTCTATTAAACCGTAAAGAATGCCCATTAACAGTGAACCAAGAATATTAACGGTCAATGTACCAAAAGGGAATCCTTTACCCAAGAGTTTTAGCATCATATCGTTAATGAAAAACCTTAAACAGGCGCCTAGTGCACCACCTAATGCAATAGTAAGGTACATTTTAATCATCTTTATACCTTTTCGCGTCACTTTGCTGGTTTTGTTGCTGTAGATACTCTAATTTAGATTTTATTTGCTTTTCAAGTCCACGATCGCTGGGGTGATAATATTGCCTATCTTTAACTTGCTCTGGAAAGTAGTTCTCGCCCGCAGCAAAAGCGCCAGCCTCATTGTGCGCATAACGGTACTCTTCGCCATACCCTAACTCTTTCATTAATGTTGTTGGGGCATTGCGCAAATGCACTGGCACTTCAAAGTCGGGGTCGCTCATTGCATCTTGTTTTGCTTGATTAAACGCTATATAAACTGCATTACTTTTTGCTGCGCTGGCAAGATAAATCGTCGCTTGAGCAATTGCACGCTCTCCTTCGGAGGGACCTACTCGCTGGTAAATATCCCATGCATTAAGCGCAACTTGCATCGCTCTTGGATCTGCGTTACCTATGTCCTCTGTTGCAATCGCTAACAGCCGTCTAGCAACATAAAGAGGATCACCGCCACCAGCTAAAATTCTACAGTACCAATACAGCGCTGCATCAGGACTGCTGCCACGTACTGATTTATGAAAAGCGGAAATCAAATCATAGAAAATATCTCCCCCTTTATCATATTTTGCCAAATGGCTAGGTAAAACATGCTCTAATACTTGACTATCAATGACTACTTGCTGGTCCTGATGTTCAGCTAAATCTACGGCCTGTTCAAGCAAATTTAGAGCTTTACGTGCATCTCCTGAACTGGCTTGAGCAAGTGCATTGAGCGCCTTGGGAGAAATATTAATAGATAGATGTTTAAGCTGTTCGTCTTGTTCCAAAGCACGTGTTAATACTGTTACCAGTTCATCTTGAGAAAGCGCTTTGAGGGTGTATACACGAGTACGAGACAATATAGCGTTATTTAACGCAAAGCTGGGGTTTTCTGTTGTCGCACCTATAAAAATAAAAGTGCCATCCTCAATATGAGGTAAAAAAGCGTCTTGCTGGGACTTATTAAATCGATGAACTTCGTCAACGAACAGCAACGTTCTGCGCCCTTGCACTAAGCGACCTTTTGCTTCGACAACCGCTTCACGAATTTCTTTAACGCCTGAGGTAACAGCTGATAGTTGCGTAAGCTCAGCTTGAGCATGATATGCAATGACTTCAGCAATGGTTGTTTTACCCACTCCCGGAGGACCCCAAACAATCAAGCTATAACAGCGACCTGCCTCAATCGCTTTATAAAGCGGTTGGTGTTGATTTAAAATATGGGACTGGCCAATATATTGTGATAAACAAGTTGGCCGCATTCGGGCGGCCAACGGTCTTACATCTGGAGCGAAATCAAAACCGAGACTACTCACGGCACTTATTCACCTTGCGTCTGATCGTCAACAATAACACCTTGTGGCACCACAAAACTAAATAGCTCGACAGGCAACTGACTATTTAGTTGCGCGTCAGAAAAGCTAAAACTTGATGTCTGTCCAGATACATCTTTTACACTGATTGCTTTTAAACTGTGTTGCTTTGAAAATTCTACTTCTAACACCTCAACCTGCGATTCAATACCTTGATTTGGAGTAACTTTGTAACCAGTCTGGGTTTGAGAAACTTGATATTTAGCCCATTGCTCATCAGCACGTGAAGTAAGGAGCACAAAAGGTGTGGTATCAATTAACCCACTGGTATTCATCACAGTTACTTGATCTGCAAACGTATCATAGTAGTAAGTTTTATTACCATCGGATACAAACAAGGTTTCATCTGGCTGTAGCTGCTGCCAACGAATTTTTAACGGGTGTGCCAATGCAATATTCCCTGAACCCTGTTGTAACAAGTTTCCTTGTTCATCAAACACTTTTTGCGAAAACTCAGCTTCAAAAGTATTGATGTTACTGAGCTTCGCTTTTAAATCACTTGCTGCATCAGCCACCGCACTCACACTTAACACTGCACTAAATAGCATGACACTACACTTAAATAATTTACTTTTAATTTTCATTAATTTGCTCCACCTTTTGGCACGAGTACTTCTCGTGCTCCATTATGTCCTGGTGCACTAACCACACCTGAAGCTTCCATTTGTTCAACCAACCTTGCAGCACGATTATAACCAACCCGTAGCTTGCGCTGCACACTTGAAACTGATACTTTGCCTGATTCAATCACAAATCCAACCGCTTCATCATATAGAGGGTCTGACTCTTCATCAGCGTTTTCAGATGCTTCACCCGGAAGTAAAATATCCTCAGTTGCATCACCACACAATATTTCTTCAACATAGTTAGGCTTACCACGCGCTTTCCAATCACTCACTACGGCATGCACTTCATGATCATCTACAAACGCACCATGTACACGCACAGGTACACTGGTACCCGGCGGTAAGTACAGCATATCACCCATACCAAGCAAGTTTTCTGCACCTTGCTGATCTAAGATGGTTCTAGAGTCAATTTTACTAGAAACCTGAAACGCCATCCGAGTAGGAATATTCGCTTTAATCAAGCCCGTAATAACATCAACCGATGGACGCTGTGTTGCAAGGACTAAATGAATACCTGCAGCCCGTGCTTTTTGCGCAATACGTGCTATCAACTCTTCAACTTTTTTACCAACAATCATCATCATGTCAGCGAATTCGTCAATCACCACTACAATGCTAGGCAATTTGTCTAATTCCTGTGGCCCCTCTGCCATGCCATCGGTATCTTTAAATAAGGGGTCTAAAATTGGCTGACCTGCCGCTTTCGCATCTAGTACTTTTTGATTGTAGCCTTTCAAATTTCGCACACCCAATGCCGACATCAGCTTATAGCGTCGCTCCATTTCCCCCACACACCAGCGCAGTGCATTGGCGGCTTCTTTCATGTCTGTAACAACCTCGCACAACAAATGAGGGATCCCCTCATAAACAGACAACTCCAGCATTTTAGGGTCAATCATGATCATACGTACGTCTTCAGGAGGCGATTTATATAGTAAGCTTAATATCATCACATTAACGCCCACTGACTTTCCCGACCCCGTAGTACCCGCAACTAATAAATGTGGCATTTTTGCCAAATCAGCAACCACCGCCTGACCCGCGATATCTTTACCTAATACCATCGTAAGCGGAGACGCGTTTTGCTCGAACTTTGGCGCGTTTATCACTTCAGATAATCGTACAATTTCACGATGCTTATTTGGCAGCTCCAAACCAACATAAGTTTTACCTGGAATAACCTCTACCACGCGCACACTCACAGCTGATAATGAGCGCGCCAAATCCTTAGCAAGCCCTGTAATTTTAGCTACCTTAATACCTGGAGCTAAATCTAGCTCAAAACGTGTTACAACAGGGCCGGGATAGACACCAACCACACTAGCTTGAATATTAAAATCTAATAACTTTACCTCAACCAAACGTGATACTGCATCTAGCTCTTCTTTTGATATTGGATTCTTTTGTTTATCTGGCCGGTCAAGTAAATCTAAAGAAGGCAAAGGCTCCATTGGTGGGCGTTCTTCAAGCAATGCTTCAAACTTTTCTTTTGCCGTAGGTTCAGGTTTAAAAGTAGATTTAGGCTCAGCTGGTTTACTCGATTTTAAAGGTCTAGCAGGTGAAACCACCGTGGTTTCTTTTACCGGTTCTGCCGCAGACTCATCTAAGGCATTGAGTGCAGAAGCGGTATCAAAGCCCTCATCATCGATAGCTGAAAAATTAATTTCCTGTTCAAGGATATCATCTAGTTCATCAAAAACATTATTGTGTGCAGGTGCCGCTTCACTTTGTGGCTCAGGCGTTTGATGAAGCTTAGTTTCATTTTTGCTAGAAAAAAGCTTTTCTTTTAAGCTCAATAATTTGGTGGACTGTTTTTGCTCATGCTGCGTTACTGGAACAGTTTGCTCTTGCTCCTGTGAACTATCAATTTCTTCAATTGGTTTTGATAAAGTCGGTTGTGAATGGTCACGTTCAGGCCCCATTTCCTGATCATCACGCTGTTCAAACCTTGCCATAAGCCATTTGAAAAACTGTATGACCTTTTCACCCAGATAATCAACAAACTCAACCCAAGAAACCCCTGTAAGTAATGTTAAACCAGCAAAGAAAAAACACAGCAGTAAAATAGATGTACCAGTAAAATTAAATGCAGGCATCATTGCACCCGCAACAACATCCCCTACCACTCCACCTGAAGAGACACTGAATATATCGTCAAAGTTGATACTACTGATGGCACTTGCTGAGGTAATGAATAAGGTAAGACCAATTATCCTCAGCCCAAGGGTTGTATAGTCTAGCTGTAAGATTTTATGTGGCTTTTTAAATAATAAATAACCTAGAGTTTGAATGGCCGCTGGGACCAAAAAAGCAAGCCAACCAAGGCTTACTAATAAAATATCAGCGACCCAAGCACCTGCCGAGCCCGTTACATTGTTTACTTGAACATATTCACTTGTTTGTGACCATGCCGGATCGGCCGGGTCAAAGCTTATCAATGCACACAAAATAAAAATGGCAGCAGCAGTACTGATAATTAATCCGGTTTCAAGGAGGCGTTGTACACCATTTAGACGCATACTGGCGTTTTCCCCTATTTTTGTTCTTTTATTAGCAATTTACTAGGCACACCTTAACAAGAAAAGGCTCATGGTGCATAGGGTTTTATGATTTCGCCTTCCTCACCCTTTACCTCTTCCATCACAACGTAAGTACGACTTTCACTCACATTAGGCAGTTTTAATAAGATTTCACCCAGCACCCCGCGATATTCTGACATATCGGTTACGCGTGTTTTAAGCAAAAAATCAAAGTTTCCTGATACCAAGTGGCACTCTATAATCTCGTCATGTTGACGCACCGCTTGATTAAACTTATCGAACACATCTGGCGAATTTTTATTAATTGTGATCTCTACATAAACCAGCAACCCTTGTCCAAGCTTAGTAGGATCAACTACCGCCTTATAACCTCTAATATAACCTTCTCTTTCAAGTTTTTTTACTCGCTCCAAACAAGGCGTAGCACTCAAACCTATGCGCCGCGCAAGTTCCACGTTAGAAATCCGACCATCTTTTTGTAATTCGACTAATATTTTCCTGTCGATTCGATCTAATTGTTGATGCATTTTTATAGTCTTTTATTCTGCCTAATGAATTAAATTAGTTAATAACACTACAACATTAGCGTAAAAAGGTGAGACACACTACTAATGCATATATATAATAGTCGAAAATTTTATCCCGTTCTGCTTTAGAGGCAATTTATTATGATTATTGGTGTACCTAAAGAAATTAAAAACCACGAGTACCGTGTAGGTATGGTTCCTGCGAGTGTTCGTGAGCTAATTAACCATGGCCACCAGGTTATCGTTGAAGACAATGCTGGTATCGGTATCGGATTCACTAACGAAGACTATGTAGAAGTAGGCGCAACTGTATTAAATACAGCTGCAGAAGTATTTGCTCAAGCAGATATGATCGTAAAAGTTAAAGAGCCTCAAGCTGTTGAACGTGCAATGCTACGTGAAGGCCAAATCCTATTCACATACTTGCATTTAGCCCCAGACCTACCACAAACTGAAGATCTTGTGAAAAGCAAATCTATTTGTATCGCTTATGAAACAGTGACTGACCCACGTGGCGGTTTACCACTACTGGCACCAATGTCTGAAGTAGCTGGTCGTATGTCTATTCAAGCTGGTGCTCAAGCACTTGAAAAGTCACGTGAAGGCCGCGGTATGTTGTTAGGTGGTGTACCGGGTGTTGAACCAGCAAAAGTAGTTGTAATTGGTGGTGGTATGGTTGGCCGTAATGCTGCACAAATGGCTGTAGGTTTAGGTGCTGATGTCACTATTTTAGACCGTAGCATTGATGTATTACGTTCACTTAACGCACAGTTTGGCAGCCAAGCAAAAGCAATTTACTCAACAGCTGATGCGCTTGAGAAACATGTTTTGGAAGCAGACCTTGTTATTGGCGGTGTACTAATCCCAGGTGCAGCGGCACCTAAACTAGTAACTGCTGATCACATCAAAGCAATGAAGCCAGGTGCTGCAATCGTTGATGTTGCAATCGACCAAGGCGGTTGTATTGCAACCTCTAAGGCAACAACTCATGCTGAGCCAACATATATCGTGGATGAAGTAGTTCATTATTGTGTAGCAAACATGCCTGGTGCTGTTCCACGTACCTCTACTTTTGCACTAAATAACGCAACACTCCCGTACATCATCAAACTAGCGAACAAAGGCTATAAAGCGGCGCTACTTCAAGATAAGCACTTTATGGATGGCTTGAACGTATTAAACGGTCAAATCACTTGCAAAGAAGTTGCTGAAGCTTTCAACATGGAATATGTTGATGCACATACTGCGCTGCAAAATGCTTAATTAACATTCTAAACAGCCTGCTCGAAGAGTGGGCTGTTTTGTACCCTAAAATCAAATTATTATTCACTCCCCTCCAAGACAATAATTTTCTTATAATAAAAAAGTCTTATTGTAAACGTCAGAATATTTGTTATCGTTTCATTTGTACCCAAAAAGGATGATTATGAAACGTCGAGTTTTTATTCGCAAGTTTGCCCAATTTTCTTTATTAGCATGTTCGCCAAGCTTATTGGCAAGCTCATTTCATAATAATGTAAACTGGATTAACAAACCCCGATTACCCAAACAAATTCAAGAACTTTACCCCTGCTTGTATAAAAATAACCTTGTCTTAGCTGGTGCGCTTGAACAAAGTACTATAGAACATGCAACAATGGGAGTTATGGATGCATCCAGTGCTTGCTATTTATTTGACTTGAGCAAACAAGTTTGGCGATTGGGACCTGAGTTACCTGTAAAAAGACATCATCTAGGATTAATCACTACAAAAAAGGGAGTACTGGCAATCGGAGGCTTTGCTGCCAGCAAATCTAACCCTTGGCAAGTTCGCGCAGACACTTTTGTACTTTCTAACTTAGAGGATCACTGGCACACTTCAAAACCACTTCCTAATCCACAAGCCGAGTCTGGTTATGTAAGAATTGGCGACAATGCACACGTCATTTCTGGACGAGGCATCGTACATGGTCATTTAACTGACATTAACAGTCACGTTTTTTTTGACGGCACAAAGTGGCAACAAGCCGCACCACTGCCTCTTGCCAGAAATTCAGGCGCATGTGTTGCAATGAGCAGTGGTTGTCTGTTAATTGGAGGGCGTATACAGCAAAAGCGGCATCAAAACCAAACTCGTGTTGACTTTTATGACCAGCGAACAGATAAATGGTTTGAACTCGCCCCAACGCCTTTTGCTTCATCAGGTATCGCAGCTGCTAGTTACAACAATAAAGTGTATGTATTTGGGGGAGAGCAATATAATTACAGTATCAACCGTGCAGGGTTAACTATCATGCATAGTAAAACCTTTAAACAGGTATGGGAGTACTGCTTTACCAGCGATAAATGGCAAACTTTGCCTATATCAATGACCTCAACACGTCATGGCTTAGGTGCTATTAGCACCCAAGAAGGCATTTACTTGATTGGTGGAGCACAGCGTGCTGGAGGTGAGTTGACTACCAACACGGTTGAGCTACTTCAATTAAATAATAATGGCTAGGGTCTGTCGA